>JBATLS010000138.1:0-15130 GCA_049289435.1 Saprospiraceae bacterium
GCATTGACTTTAGTGGTGATATTTAGGAAGTTTATACTCTCGACGGAGCCAGACTTATTAAGTATCCTGATTCTCCCATCTTTTTCTACTACAAATAGACGTTCGTCACTGTTGATGCCCGTGGCAGCGATATCTACAGGTTTTACAAATCCTGAACTAAATCTGACCAATTCGAAGTTTTGAGCATGGGTCGTAGAGTGAATGACCACCAAGAAAAAAATAGCAATGATATAAAATTTATGTTGGTGTGGCATATTCAGATTTTTTTTTTAAATACGTTGGTTTTGTGTGTTGCTTGCAACGACTTATAGTTAGGATGATTAGGGAATAAAATCAAATTTGAACATTAAGATAAATGATGAAAATGTAAACATACACTTAAGATTGTCCAAAGGATACAAATTACATGCGCATGAGTGAACACAATCCCTAAAATACGATGTATCTTTAACTTTAACAATATATTTGCTTTAAAAAAGTAACAAAATCGGCAATTTAATTGTCTTTACATAAAGTTTGTTTATGAAAATGGTACTAAACGTGGTTTGTTTTTGTTTGACTCTTAGTATGGTAGATGCTCAAAATACAATGGCATCCACCAAAGATAATGATCCTAAAGCCAAAGTCATATTGGACAAGCTCAAAAAACAATACGATACGTACAAAAGTATGGAAGTCAGTTTTGAGATGGAGATTGAGTTGCCGGGACAGCCTAAAGAGGTACAAAAAGGTACAGTCTTGCAGGATGGAATAAAATATCAGGTAAAAACCAAAGACCAGGAAATTTATGCCGATGGAAAGACTATTTGGATATATCTGAAAAGAAATAAAGAAGTACAGATCACAGATATGGATGAAAGTGATGCTTCGTCCATGATGTCTCCAAAACAAATGATGCGGCTGTATGATAGTGGTGAATATGAATATGCCATTTTGGAAGAAAGAAGCATCGGTGGTAGTCAATACGTGGACATTGAGTTCAAGCCTATCTCTAAAAAAACCGACTATACAAAAATGAGGCTGACGGTAGATAAGAAAGCAAATAAAATGTTATCTTTACGAGTGTTTACAAGAGATGGATCAAGATATCTCCTCAAAGTGATAGATATAAAGGCAAATAAAAAGTATGACTCTGGTATTTTTACCTTCAATCCTAAGACAGTAAGCGGAGTTCATATCGAAGATCTGAGGATGGATTAATAGAACCAATTCAATTACTCAGTTTACCAACCAGCGATTCTTGGTTTCAACCTCCAGGAATCGCTTTTTTAATTTATCTCAGAGTATATGAGCCTTAGTTTTAATCCTTATTACCTGGAGACTGCTCTGAAAAGTATATTATTGCCGCTAAGCGTCACAATAAATTACATTTGTAAATGCTAGATATCCAATATTTTGTGATAATTTGAGTCACCGTCTCTGTGTGGCATTTCTTTATTTTCTCCTTTTCGGAGTGGTTGCATTACCTTAGAACTTACCATCTACATTCAAGTCTTTCCCTTGCTCGTCATATCATAGATTTTAAATAAAAGATAAGTTTGATTTTATGTAAAAAAAAAAGCCATTCCCTCATTATACTTAAAGTAAATTAAATTGTAAAAAAATATAATTTCTTTTGACTATAAAAGAGAACAACTTTTTATATTTTTTGCTTTTACGATACTTTCTTACAAAGTGCCGGCAAAATTTTTATTGACTTCTGCGGCTATCACTTCTGCTATTTCTACCATATCACCTTCGCTCAGTGTGGTCACGTTAAAAGCCAACATGAATAAGTAATCACTTCCAATATTCCAATAAAATCTGGAGTGTTCAAATGAATACGCACCACTAAAACCACCCGCATTAAAGGTTTTGTACTTTTTTGGAGCTACATCTCCCAATGTGGTTTCTCCTTCTGTGATTTTGGAAGATACAAAAGTAGATATATATTGGTCGTACTCATTAAAGACAGGGTTTTTCTGAATTTGTATTAAGATTCCAGCATTTGGTGTGTCTGCATCATCCCATTTGAAAAAACAAGAAGAAGCCGAAGTGTTGGTAGGATCATCAGCATCTTTAAGATTGACGGCACTTTTAGCTTTGAGTATTTCCTGAACCTTCGCAACATCCAACAATTCACATGCTTTAGGCAATTTGAGCTGATCAGGATTGGTGGGATTTTTCAAACTTTTTTCGCTGATCTCTTTCAATTTGGTATCTACAGGCACGTCGTTTTTACAACTAAGAAATGCTAATAATATTAATAAACTAAAAAGTTGTTTCATGATTTTTTAAATTGATGTTTAATGATAATTTTAAATAAATATAACACGTTGTTTTCAGCGCACAAAAGTAAACATTATTTAATAAACACAAGGTATCTGTGCTAATTTGTTAGCTTTTTAAAAAATCAACGTCTCATATAATTTTTAAAATAGTTTAGTTTCTTTATATTTGTAGGGACAAAATATCAGAATATCCCGTAGAGATTTTTAGTTTGTAGATTTGAAATTTGCAAAAACATATTCTAACTTTGATCCAAGAAGCAAGATTTTTTTAACCCACCTACACCATTATCGTCAAAAATGGAGATAAGAAAAGCTAAGACTGATCAGGACATACTGGGTGTGTTGCAACTTCAGGATAGGTATTTGTATAGTCATCTGAGTGCAACTGAAAGAATGATGGGATTTGTGACTACACCATTTGATGAAACCCAGATCTCTACAGCTTTAGGTGAAGGTGGGTTGTACATTGCCACTATGGATGGCAAAATCATCGGATATTTATTTGCTGGCACTTGGTCATATTTTGATCAGTGGCCAATGTTCAGCCACATGGTCACTTTATTGGACAAATATACATTTGAAGGACAAATCCTAAGCAAAGACTTGACTTTTCAGTATGGTCCAGTATGTTTAGATATCAAGTTTCGGCACCAAGGTGTATTTCAATTGCTCTTTGAATACATGAGAAATGAATGGGCCAAATACTATCCGATCTCAATCACATTTATCAATCAGATCAATACCCACTCATGGTTTGCACACATCAACAAATTGGGGTGGGTAGGTATCGATACATTTCAATATAATGGCAATGTGTACCACTTATTGGCTTATGATATGACCAAACCAGTGAAGAGTTGACTTGAAAACAATGGCTTGGGGTTAATTATTGTTGATATATATAAAAATTTCCTATTTTTGCGTTCTATTATTTTTAAGGTATATTTTTATAATATGAAACATACATTTTTTTATACATTTTTACTAGCTACGAGCATGACTATTGCTCTTGCCCAAGGCGGAGATCCTGTACTTATGAAAGTAGGAAATACTGATGTGAGGGTCTCTGAGTTTAAATATATATATGAAAAGAACAACGGCTCAAATGCAGACTACAGTACTAAAAGTATCAATGAATATCTCGATCTGTATGGTAAATTTAAACTAAAAGTCGAAAAAGCCAAACAAATAAAAATGGACACTATCCCAGATCTGATCACTGAGTTGGCGGGATATCGCAAACAATTAGCAAGTTCATATCTCATAGACAAAGAAGTGAGTGAATTTTTGCTTAAGGAGTTGTACGAGAGGATGAAATATGATATATCATTTAGCCATATATTTCTACCGATCACCGATGGAGCCAGTGTAGCAGAAAAAGAAACAGTGAAAAATTCGATAAGAGATATCAAGTCTAAAATTGTAGGCGGATTGTCTTTTGATCAAGCTGCCAGAGAGTATTCGTTAGACCCTTCTACTGCTGGAAAAGGTGGTGCAATGGGCTTTTATACAGCAAAACTCCCTTCAGGGTTTTACGAATTGGAATCTGCTCTCTACAATACGCAGGTTGGGGAGGTCTCTGATATAGTAGAGTCAAGTATTGGGTTCCATTTGGTCAAAATCACTGCCAAAAGACCGGCCAGAGGGACTATAGAAGTGGCTCATATTATGTTTGATAAAGAGCGTAAAGATATTGCCGATACAGTGTACCAGATGCTACAAGATGGAGCAAATTTCGAATCGGCGGCCATGACTTATTCTGTGGACAAAACTTCTGGTAAAAATGGAGGTAAACTACCGGTTTTTGGTATAAATACATATGATGGTATTTTTGAAGACACTGCATTCAATATATACAAAGATGGTGCATATACTGAACCAGTGCTGACTCATGGCGGATGGCACATCATCAAAAGGATAGCTAAACCCAATATGGATAGTTATGATATTTTTGTCAGGAAGATGAAATCTCAAATTACTAAGGATCAAAGATTTGAGGCTGCCAAAATAAAATTGATCAGTGATATAAAAAAGGCTGGGGGCTTTAAAGAAGATAAAAATGAACTCAATAGATTTACCTCATCACTCACTAATGATTTTTTTTCTTATCGATGGACACCAAGTGAAAATACAAGTGGTACCACATTGTTTTCAATAGGGGGAAGTGAAGTTTATTCTGTCAAAGATTTTGCCGAATATTGCAAAAAAAATACTAAAATAAGGCTAAAATACGATCAAGGCAAACCTTTGAATGAAGTGATAGACGAATTGTATCTGGATTATGTCAATGAATCTG
Source organism: Saprospiraceae bacterium (assembly GCA_049289435.1). Lineage (GTDB taxonomy): Bacteria > Bacteroidota > Bacteroidia > Chitinophagales > Saprospiraceae > OLB9. The sequence continues at coordinate 4,567 of JBATLS010000138.1, forward strand.
CTTTGGATTTTGAAGAAAAAAATCTTGAAATAAAACATCCTGATTTTAAATCATTGATGAGAGAATATGCAGAAGGTATTCTTTTGTTTGAAGCTACCAAGATCAACGTATGGGATAAAGCCAATCAGGACAGTACAGGCTTGCAAAAATATTTTATCAATAATATGAATCAGTATATGTGGCCTGAAAAAGCGGAGATCACCACTTTTACTATGAGTGACGTCGATAAAAAACTGGCTCTCAAAATATATGAGTACAGTAAAAAGAATTCTAATGAAAATATAGAGAAAAAATTTAATAATTCAAAAACAAAAAATATTATCATCACAACTTCCGAAGTAGATAAAGATGCCCCAGAAATGTCAAAAATAGCATGGAAAGTAGGTGCAATATCCGAACTTCAATTACAAGCCGACTCCAAATTATCATCATTTATTCGAATCAATAAAATCATTCCAGCTAAACAAAAAGAATTATCGGAGGCTAGAGGATACGTAGTAGCTGATTATCAGGATTTTTTGGAGCACGAATGGGTAAAACAACTCTCTAAGGAATTTAAAATCTCCATAGATCAAAGTATCTTATCACAACTAAAAAGATAAGACTTGGGATCGAATGTGTATATATCGATGGCTTGTTTGTTGACCCTTCTTGCCTGCAAGGACGGTTTTTATTTTAATTCTGACTCCAAGGACGCTGTAGTAGCCAAAGTAGGGGAGAGAAGCTTGCTTAAATCGGAAATGGACGAATTGCTTCACTCTGGTGTATCGCCAACGGACAGTGCAGCCATCGTGGACGGTTTTACTATCAACTGGATCAGAGAGAGATTGATGATTTCTGAAGCCGAAAAATATGTAGCAGCTGATATCAATATCAATCAATTGGTGGACGATTACCGATCGTCATTGCTAGTATATAATTATGAAAAGAGGATCGTTGATGAGCAGTTGGACACCATCATATCTGTCCAAGAGATGACCGATTATTACAATTTGCACAAGAATCAATACCTACTGTCACATCCGATAGCAAAATGCATCATAGCCAAAATACCCGAAAACAACGCTGATATCAAAATATTAGCGTCAGCATTAAAAAAGTCTGATCTGACAGAAGCAATATTTCTTATAAAGGAGCATGCAGTATATCATCAATTAGATACTTCACAGTTTATGACATTAGAAGATATCAGATCGATTCTACCGAAAGAAATATCTGACATTGATCGATGGAAGAGTAATAATATGTACACAGAAAAAATCAAGGGATATCAATATTTTGTTAAAATAATAAAGATTTACGACGAAAATACGATTCCTCCGTTTGAATACATTAAAGTTAAAATAAATAAAACCATACTTAGTGAGCGTAAAATACAGTTGCTAAAGTCCTTTAGAGATCACCTGTATGAAAAAGGATTAAAAAATAAAGAATTTGAAATATTTAACCAAGACTAATATGAAGCATAAGCACTTAACTTTCTTCACTTTTATACTACTAAATCTGTGCTTGTCCAGTTCAGCGCAATCATTGCTGTTGGATAAGGTCATTGCCAAAGTAGGGAGTGAACACATCTTATTATCTGAGGTAGAAGAAGAGTTCTCCTATGCAAAGAGCAAAGACCCAAGTTTGTCCGACGAAGTCAAATGTATCATCATAGATAACATGATTGGACAAAAATTGGTCATTTACCATGCAAAAATTGATAGTGTGGACATATCTGATGAAGAAGTAGAAATCCAGCTAGACTATAGATTTGAGTCAGTGCTCAGGCAAATGAATGGAGACGAAGAGTTTTTTAAAGAATATTATGGAGCGAGTATTGATGAGATGAAGGCCAGATATAGAGATGATCAGCGACATAAGATTCTGGCTGAAAAAATGCAAATGAAACTGATCTCTGATGTAGAGATCACTCCACGTGAGGTAAAGACTTTTTACGAGAGTGTTCCCATCGATTCCCTTCCATATTTTAAGTCTGAAATGGAGATATCAGAGATCATCATGATGCCTTTGGTCAATGAAACGGAGAGACAAAAAGCTTTAACTAAAATCACCGACCTCAGAGCTAAAATTGTATCAGGTGAATCAAAAATGGAAGAACTTGCTACAAAATTTTCTGAAGACCCGGGATCTGCGATTCGAGGGGGAGATTTGGGATTTGCGAAGAGGGGGTCTTATGTTCCCGAATTTGAAGCGACAGTATTTGGGTTGCAAAAAGAAGAACTTTCTGAAATTATTGAAACAGAATTTGGATTCCATATCATACAACTGATCGAGCGTCGGGGTAATACAGTAAGAGCCCGACACATTCTGATCAAACCAGACATTACCTCCGATGATCTATCACTCGCCAAGAGTAAAATGGATTCCATCAGGACACTGATCACCAATGATTCGATGACATTTGAAGTGGCCGTCAGAAAACACTCGCTCAAAAGCCTTCCATCCTATTCGAATAGTGGTAGGGTCAAAAATCAAAATACAAATAATACATTCTTTGCAGCGGACGATTTTGACCCCGATACTTACTTTGCGATTTTTGATCTGAATGTGGGGCAACTTTCTAAGCCATTAGAAATCACTAATCCAGATGGAAGCAAGGGGTTTAGATTGATCAGGCTGGATTCAAAAACCAAACCACACAGAGCCAGTCTCAAGGAGGATTTTGACAAAATATCATCTTTTGCCAAAGAGAGTAAGAAAAATGAATATTTTTTGAAATGGTTGGAGAAAAAACGAGCAAATACTTTTATCTACATAGATCCTATGTTTGCAAATTGTAAGCTCACATCGTCAGAAGTAGCCAACATAAAACCATAGACATTTAGGTACAAGAAAAATGTGGAGAATACCGGGCTCGAACCGGTGACCTCTACGCTGCCAGCGTAGCGCTCTAGCCAACTGAGCTAATTCCCCATCACATTTGAAAGGAGCGCAAAAGTAATCACTTATTTTTATAAATTTGTGGTTTGAATCATTTATTTTTCCAAATCATTTCAATACTAATTATTTCGAATGACCGCTGATAGTATTATTCAGGATATTAAAAAGGGGAACATATCACCAATATACTTTCTCAATGGTGACGAACCATATTTTATAGACCTGATTTCAGACTATATACAAAAGAATGTACTTACCGAAGCAGAACAAGCATTCAACCTAGTAGTCCTTTATGGTAAAGAATTGGAGTTCAAGCAAGTAGTGGATGAAGCACGACAATACCCCATGATGTCATCCAGACGTGTGATTATCATCAAAGAAGCACAATCTATGTCAGACCTTACAGAACTTGCCGGATATATAGATCAGCCGCTCTCCAGCTCGGTATTGGTCATGTGTTACAAGCATAAAACCTTGGACAAACGAACTAAATTTGCTAAATTGCTCAGTGAGAAGGCAATAGTATTTACAGCAAAAAAACTTTACGATAGTCAATTGTCTCCTTGGGTTGATCAATATATCAAAAGTTTGGGATATCAGACTGATAGGGGAGTCTGTGAAATATTGTCTGAGTATATTGGGGCCGATCTAAGTAAAATGACCAACGAGATCCAAAAGCTGATCATCAATATACCTACATCCAAGAGTATTACTGTAGATCATGTCCGTGAGCATATTGGTATCAATAAAGATTTTGATGTCTTTGAATTCCAAAAAGCATTAGGTAGTAAAAATTACTCCAAGTCTTTTAGGATCATGCAGTATTTGGCACAAAACTCCAAGGCAAATCCGCCTGTGGTAGTCATCGCATCAGTATTTTCGTACTTCAATAAAATCATGATAGCTCAAAGTCGAAAAGGGGTATCTGATCAGGACCTGGCCAAACTATTGGGTGTCAATGCGTTTTTTGTAAAAGAGTATATATCTGCGGCTAAGAACTTTTCTACACAAGAAATGTTTGCTATTTTTGAAATGCTGAAAAGGACTGATAAGTGGTCAAAAGGAGTGCAAACAAGAGGGATGAGCGAAGCTTCCATCCTGAAAGAATTATTATACACGGTATTCAGCCGAGCTACCAAAAAGATAAAATCGTAAGGTGAAAGTTGTTCTGAAATAACATCTTAATTTGGCTCAAAAAAAAAAATAGAAAGCCAGTTGGTGGCTCTCTATTTTCTATTTTAGATATTCGGAAAAAGTAAACTCTATGTTATCAGTAAAAATTGACTTCCGAAAATTATAACTATCAGTAGATCATTACTTTTTTAGAAACACTTACTTTTCCTGAAGTCAGGGTGACAATATGCATACCTTTTGCAAAATTTCCAGATATAGAAATTTTATTTCCAGATATATCATTTTGTGAGACCGACTGAGCAACGATGTTTTTACCAGAAATATCGGTTATATGCACTATAGTATTAGCCTTAAATTGATCAGTATCCAATTCAATATCAATTAGGTTATTTGCTGACTGATACACTCTGATATTTTCTGATAAGGCTAATTCATTATTGTCAGCTGGTATGGATACATTGACCTGATTGGCATTAAAAAACAAGTATCTACCATTTGATTTGCTCCAGATGATACCCACCACCTTGATATTTTCTCTATTTGCAGTGATATTGGCTACACTAGCTGTCACATCAAATGTAGTACCTTTGGCAATGGCTCCTGCCTTTAGTGCATTACCGAATGTAGTAGGCAACAGACTACGTCTAAGTACATTCTTATGTAATTGTTGGCCTGACCTGCTGGCTTGTACATTCATCACATCTTCCAATAAGTACAATCCTAAGTAGTAATCACCACCTTCTACAGCTGAAAGGAACTCAACTTTTGCTTTGACGGTAAGTGTATTTGTAGATGTACTTAACTGTGCGTCGATGCCAACACCTGCAAGTGCAGGGACACTCTTTTTGAAATCTATTTCTAACTGGGTATCATTGAGTTTAGAACTTATATTGCTACTATTCACTTGTATATCAAACCCATCCACATAAAATATGGGTTGTCCTGCCCCTGGAAAATTTGCTCCGAGTTCGGTCGCTGTAGTATTGTTCAGCCCACCACTATGATGCACAGCCATAAAAATGACGTTTTCATTGGCAAATTTGCTGAGTGCCTGTGTCTTCATATCCCAACCCCATGTGCCACAAAATGGACACCAGTCGGCGGTTCTTTCGTGGATGAGCACCCAGTTTTTGGTATTAACTTGCTGACAGAAGGCAACTTGTATTGATAAAAAAATAGCTAAAATGGTTAATGATGTTTTCATATTATTAATAAGAATTTATGTTTAAAATAGTTGAATTATATTTTTGAAGCACAATAGTTTATTTGTAACTCCATGTAGTGCCTTCTTTCCCATCTTTGATTTGAATATTGATCTTTTCCATCTCATCTCTGATTTTATCAGACGTTGTCCAATCCTTGTTTTGACGTGCCAATTGTCTCAACTCTATGATGAGAGACATCAATCCATCTACTGGTCCAGCACTCTGATCTGCCTCATCCAATAACCCGAAAATATCAAAAATTATTGTTTTTAGTGATTCTTTTATTGCACTCAATGCATCATTAGAAACCATGTCCATAGCTATTTGCTCAGCCTTTAGACTATTGATGATGGTGACCAATTCGAATATTTTGGCAAGGCATCGGGGGGTATTGAAATCATCATCCATGTCGAGCAGTGCACTTTCGACTAGTTCTTTCAGTTGGCCATCCATAGGCCCATTTGTGTCAATTTTACTTCGGAGTCCTAGTAGATTTTTGTAAGCTTCCATCATACGCTTAAATCCCTTTTCAGCAGCCAGCAGGGCATCATTAGTTAGGTCATTGGGTGATCTGTAATGAGATTGTAGCATAAAAAATCGTACCACCATTGGACTGTATCCCTTGGTCACATGCTCACTTTCACCCGTGAAAAGTTCTTCAGGTGATATAGTATTGCCATCACTTTTTGACATTTTTTTGCCATTCATGAGCAGCATATTGGTATGTATCCAGTAGGTAGCCGGATGACATCCGCATGCCCCTACATTTTGGGCAATTTCATTTTCATGATGTGGAAATTTCAAATCGTTGCCACCTCCGTGGATATCAAATCGTTGACCCAGATATTTAGTGCTCATGGCACTGCACTCGAGATGCCAACCAGGAAAACCCACGGACCAAGGAGAGTTCCACTTCATGATGTGCTCATCCGATGCCTTCATCCAAATAGCAAAATCCGATGGATGGTTTTTTTCATCCTGATTTTTGAGATTGTCTCTGGATTCGGCCAGCAAATCATCGATCACACGTCCAGACAATTTTCCATATTCCCCAGTATTATTCGCAAACTTCAGGGTGTCGAAATACACTGACCCGTTTTTTTCGTATCCATATCCATTGTCAATAAGCTCCTGCACCATTTCGATCTGCTCTATGATGTGCCCCGTAGCTCTGGGTTCGATACTTGGGGTTAGTGTGTTGAATATCTGCATGATCTGATGAAATCCTACGGTGTACTTGTGGGCTACCTCCATGGGTTCCAGATCATCCAAGCGTGCCCCTTTGGACATCCTGTCTTCGCCATCATCGAGCAAGTGACCTACGTCAGTGATATTGCGTACATAGCGCACTTTATACCCCAGATATTGGAGGTATCTGTATATCATGTCAAAACTCATAAACGTCCGGCAATTGCCCAGATGTACATCATTATAAACAGTCGGTCCACATACATACATACCTATGTGACCCTCTTGTAAAGGCTTGAATACTTCTTTTTGCCTCGTAAGGCTATTATACACCACTAACTCTCTGCTCATCGGATCAAAATATTTATTTTGCTTTCTTTTGTCAAAAAAACTGACGCAAAGATATTAATAAAGTGTAATATATAGTGTTAAAAGGTGTTAAGAGTAGGATTATTATTCAAAATTTTATTGTCTAAATGCCGTTGAATCATATATAAAATTATATTTTTAGGGATAAATTCCTGCTTATGCAAATCAAATTTCTTATTGCTGCCATTTTGCTCATCATGTGTAATCATATTCATGCACAATCAAGTGACAAGTTACAGGGCACAAAAGTGGCTGGTCAGTTGTCATATGGCATACCAAATTTTGAAGACCCGGAGCGAGTCAACAAGATCAAATTAACGATGCAGACAGTGGATAGATTGATGGAGCAGTATGCCAAGACCCACCATCTACCAGGCATGTCCTATGGTATCTTGGTGGATGGAGTCTTAATCCATAAGGGAAGTTTGGGATATGCTGATATTGCCAAAAAAACAAAAGTAAGCTCCTCTACTATGTTTCGTATGGCGAGCATGAGCAAGAGTTTTGCTACCATGGCTATATTGCGATTGAGAGATGAGAGCAAACTACAATTGGACGACCCTGCAGAAAAGTATATCTCCATATTGAAAAATCTGCAATACCCAACATCGGACTCGCCCAAAATTACTATCAGAGATCTAATGACACATGGAGCTGGATTTCCAGAAGACAACCCCTGGGGTGATCGACAACTGGCTGATACGGACAGCGACTTTATGAAACTTTTAGGCGATCCTTTGGCATTCTCCACTTCGCCCGGTACTTCTTACGAATACAGCAATTTGGGATTTGCATTATTGGGCAAAATCATCACGGTAGTGTCAGGATCTCCTTACCAAAAATATGTAAAAGACCATATACTTACTCCGTTGGGCATGGCTGTATCCACTTATGAGTATGCAGATATACCACCTGCCCGATTGGCACATGGGTATCGATGGCTCAATGACGAGTGGAGCGAAGAGACACTTCTGCACGATACACCTGACGGGAGTTGGGGTGCTATGGGTTCTTTGATATCATCGGTGGATGAGTTTTCCAAATACCTGTCGGCGCATATGAGTGCCTGGCCTGCAAGTAGTGAATCAGATTTGGGTCCCATCAAAAGAAGCTCGATGAGAGAAATGCACCATCCGTGGCGAATAAATGGAATGAATGCAAAATATAAATTCCCCAATGGTAAGGTTTGCCCTTCTGCGACTGCTTATTGTTATGGACTCAACTGGTTGAAAGATTGTGAAGGGAAAACCTATGTCGGTCACAGCGGAGGTTTGCCTGGTTTTGGTAGTCAATGGAGATTTATGCCCGAATATGGCATAGGTATTGTGTCATTTGCCAATCGAACTTATGCTCCCATGACGTATCTTAACTTGGAAATTTTGGATACTATCGTACATTTAGCTGGACTGAAGGAGCGGGTTTTACCTGAATCAGACATCCTAAAGCATAGTAGAATAGCATTGACCGAAATTTTACCCACATGGGATATTTCGGGCAAAGAAGCCATTTTTGCTGAAAACTTCTTTGATGATTATCCGATGTTTCTATTGAAAGATGAGGCCGCACAGATATTTAAAGCTTCTGGCAAGATACAGTCAGTGTCAAAAGTCAAACCATTGAATCACCTCCGAGGAAGTTTTACCATGATAGGGACATCAAAAGATATAGAAGTATTTTTCACTCTTTCACCCGAACATCCGCCCAAAATTCAGGAACTGAGATTGCGAAATATTGAAAAATGATTGTGCGGGCGAATCCCCAGATTTGAATCAGCAATCCACAATATGCACCGCTGTCGCCAATCCACCTTCTGATGTTTCTTTATATTTGCGATGCATATCCTGAGCAGTTTGCCACATAGTAGCGATCACATCGTCCAAAGGCACTTTGACATCTGCAGGGTTTCTATCCAGTGCTATCGAAGCAGCATTGATGGCTTTGATGGCACCCATCGAATTGCGCTCGATACAGGGTACTTGTACTAATCCGCCTATGGGATCGCACGTCATACCCAGATGATGTTCCATGGCTACTTCTGCAGCGATGGTACATTGCTCTACCGATCCACCCATGAGCTCAGTGAGTCCAGCCGCTGCCATGGCAGACGAAACACCTATCTCAGCCTGACATCCGCCCATCGCTGCTGAGATAGTAGATCCTTTTTTGAAAATACTGCCTATCTCTCCGGAGGTCAACAGAAATCTGACTATTTCATCCTTCCCGGCGTCTTTATTGACAAAGCACAAATAGTACATCAATACCGCGGGAATGACTCCGGCACTGCCATTGGTCGGGGCAGTGACCACTCTCCCGAAAGCAGCATTGACTTCATTTACTCCGATAGCAAAACTACTAACCCATTTCATGATTTCTTGAAAATTAAAATTAGTTCTTCTGATGTTTTCCATCCACCCGATGGCATCACTATAATCCCGCTCGTGAGGTATCCTACTTATGGTGTCCGCAGCTCTTCTTTTTACTTTGAGTACTCCAGGCAAAAACCCTGTTTGATGACATCCTTTGTACATACTATCCAACATCACCAACCAATGCTCTAGCAGACGATCATCTATTTCTTCTTTTGACCTGTCCATCAGTTCATTGGTCATCACAAGATCGGAGATAGATTTATGATGAGCGATACAATGTGCTACCAAATCTTTGCTATTTTGGACAGGAAAAGGATGGTATTTTGCAGTATGATGATGACCCATTTCTTCTCCTTCTCTGATGATAAATCCTCCACCGACAGAGTAATAGGTTTCAGAATAAATGTCACCATTGGCTTTTTCCAGCCAAAATATCAATCCATTGGCATGGTAAGGAAGAAACTCTTTTTCAAAAATGATGTCCATTTGTGGATCAAAATCGATCTGTAAATGTCCATTGATGACGAGAGATTTTGAGGTATTGATATGTTCGATATAGCCCTGAATGGCATTTGTGTCAATGGTCTCCGGATCAAATCCTGATAAACCCATGATGATGGCAAGATCTGTAGCGTGCCCTTTGCCAGTCAATGATAACGAACCGTAAAGCGAAACCCTGATCTTAGAGGTCGTGTCAAAATGATTGCCTTCGTCACATCTATTCAAAAAACTTAACGCTGCTTTCCACGGTCCCAATGTATGAGATGAAGATGGTCCTACTCCTATCTTAAATACATCAAAAACACTAATGAATTCCATATTTTATATTTGAAGTGATTTAAAAACATATTGTTAATTCCTTTGCAAGTCATTGAAACACATATCTTCAGCTTTTTTCTTGTCCATTCCCGATAGCTATCGGGATCACTATGAACTTCAAAAAATGATTTGATCTGTATTCCAAGCACTTACAAATCATTTTAACATATGTTTTTAAATCACTTCTTTGTATGATAAGAAAAACCAAATCTGGATTATACTTCTGATGGCGATTCAAAATATTGAGCTTCTACCATTTCGCAGATGATGTGACCTATCAGCATGTGACATTCCTGAATGCGAGGAGTGTTATTCGTAGGTACTTTGATAAGGATATCACAAAACTCGCCTATTTTGTCTCCTTGGATGCCCGTCAATCCGATAGTAAACATACCTTTACCTTGCGCAGATTGGAGTGCTTTGCAAATATTTATACTTTTGCCGCTGGTGGACATACCTATCAAAATATCGCCAGCATGGCCAATTCCTTCTACCAGACGGGCATACACCACATCAAAACTATAGTCGTTGGCCACGGCCGTGAGATAGCTGGTATTGACATGTAAAGCTTCAGCAGGAAGGGCAGGTCTATCC
>JBATLS010000139.1:0-3806 GCA_049289435.1 Saprospiraceae bacterium
CTCGAAATGATGATTACAAATATAATGATCGACAATAGGATACTGAAGCCAGCGGAGACACTATTGGTCATGGATACCAGCCCACTTCCTCCGCTCAGGTAAAACCATTTTACGATAGAAAATACCACATTGGCTCCCAAGACGCTGTAAGCCAACGAAATAGAAAAAGATTTTTTGATAAATAAGAATAAACCTCCTATGATAAATAGTAAAGAGAAGAACAAACCAATATATCCAAAGGTAATGATGCGTTGTATCAATGGCTCAGGCACATCGATCATGGACTCAATCGTTTCTTTTATCCTTTTTTCTTCGGAATTAGAATCATCATTTTCTGGTATGGAATCTACCCCTGCAACTGCATCTTCGATATTCATTTCACTACTGTCTGTGATATCTAAAGAATCAAAAATTTCGGCAACATCATCTTGATTGACTTCTTCATTTTTGACAGAAATTGTATCGTTTTTGGTATTCGATTTATTTGTCTCAGCTTCTGTGATTTTGTTGATAAAAGTATCCTTGAGGGATAGTATTTCCCTGATTTTTATGGACTGTATATCATTTTTGATACCGCAGCCGCCAACAAGCATCATGAGTATGCCGGTAATAATGGCCCAAGTTGGTGTCTGTGACTTCATAGGAATAATTTAATGATCCAAAGATATCAAAATTCATCTAACATGAGATGTGAATATGAATTTATAATACATGGGCATCAGAATATTCGACATATACCAAAGGAACATGATCCATACAGCCGTACACTTTGCAAGGCCTTGATGTATGGTTAAAAAAAATGTTTATGATTTCGATAAAGCTCCCATTACTACACCCTCTACAAATTCCTGGATGTGTTCTTCGTTTTTATCATGACCAAAATCAGTCAATGAAGGCAAATGATTCATAAAAAAATTTTGCAAATGAGCAATCTCTATGATGGAACTTGCTAAGGTGGTGGGAAATTTGTAGTTTTTGTTACAGTCTGCTATGATGGAGGCTATGAGTTTGCACAGGTCTTTATAAGGTTTGAACAGCTTGTCGCTATTGTCAGCATCCACATGATTGGTCATAAATGCTTTGGTACTTTCTGCTATGATGATTTGATGGAGGATGCTTTCGTTGACATAGACCGTTTGTATGTCATCCTCTACATTGGTACATAATAATTTTATGATTATCTTGAGTTTTGCCCAAGGATCTTCAATATTTAGCGTTAAGACAGTCACTCTATATTCCAGCCATGACCAATACCAGGCGATAATATATACCAACAACTTGTGTTTGTTTTCGAAATATCTATATATGCCGGCCTCAGTACTTGATATTTCTTTGGCTAATTTCTTAAAATTAAAAGACTCAAATCCATTATTGTGTATCAATTGGATGCTGTGGAGAATGATTTTTCGACCCAACTCAGTTTGTTCAGGATCCCGGATGTAGAGATTCTCATTCATTTTTATATGTAGTTGAACTTCCATGCTTTTATTTCTTGATGTGTTATCTTAGGATCAGTTCCAAAATTCATTTAAAAAAAAAAAAAAAGAGAATATATTTTCACAAATATAGACTAATATTGATTTATTATTAAACAATTTTAAATAAAGATAGTTTTACTTCCATACTAAATATAAACACTATCTTTATTTCTAATCAAAACATCTAATTTAATGGAAACAAAATCTGTCTTTAGTGAAATTAAAAATGACTTGCCAGCTTCGATAGTGGTATTTTTTGTCGCTTTGCCGCTGTGCTTGGGTATAGCATTGGCATCAGGAGCGCCGCTTTTTTCTGGCATTATTGCTGGTATTGTAGGTGGCATCATAGTGGGAATGGCCAGTGGATCGCCTTTGGGAGTAAGTGGCCCTGCAGCTGGACTTGCGGTGATCGTACTGACAGCCATTCAAACACTGGGTTCTTGGCCAGTATTCTTAATGGCCGTTGTATTGGCTGGTGTCATCCAATTGGCCATGGGTTTTGCCAAAGCAGGCTTTATAGCATATTTTTTTCCTGGATCAGTGATTAAGGGTATGCTTACTGGTATTGGCCTCTTGATCATCATCAAGCAGATACCTCATGCTTTAGGTTATGATAAAGACCCAGAAGGAGATTTCGCTTTTTCGCAAGTGGATGGTGAAAACTCAGTAGAGTCATTATTGTATGCCTTTGAGTATGTCACTCCAGGTGCTTTGGTGATAGCTTTAGTTTCGTTGTTAATATTAATTTTTTGGGATGTTGTATTGACCAAAAGGCACAAAATATTTCAACTCATACAAGGACCCTTAGTAGTCGTAGTCCTGGGCATAGTGTTTAATATTTTATATCAAAGTGGATTTTTGGGTCTTTCATTAAACCCCAATCAACTTGTCAATATACCAGTGCCAGATAGCATGTCTGGATTTTTTAGTCAATTTACTTTTCCTGACTTTTCAGCACTTACCAATGGTAAAGTATATACAGTAGCCATCGTAATAGCTATAGTAGCCAGTCTGGAGACCCTGTTGTGTGTAGAAGCGACTGACAAATTGGATCCGCTCAAAAGGGTGACCCCAACCAACAGAGAGCTCAAAGCACAAGGTATTGGTAACATAGTATCTGGAATGATCGGAGGACTGCCCCTCACACAAGTCATCGTGCGTAGTTCAGCCAACATCAATTTTGGAGGCAAAACCAAACTGTCTGCCATCATGCATGGTTTTTTCTTACTGATCAGCGCACTGACCATTGCCCATCTACTCAATATGATACCACTTGCCAGTCTGGCAGCCATACTGCTGATGGTGGGGTACAAGTTGGCAAAACCAGCCTTGTTTAAGAGTATGTACAATTTGGGTTGGGAGCAGTTTATGCCATTTGCAGCGACGGTAATTGGAATCTTGGCTACAGATTTACTTAAAGGTATCGCCATTGGACTGGGAGTCGGTATTTTCTACACATTAAAGCATAGTTTTAGGAATTCTCATCATATGAAAGATATCGTAACCAATGAAGATGGGCATGAAGTACATCACATCATGTTGGCAGAGGAAGTCTCATTTTTTAATAAAGCCAGTGTGATCAAGACATTGGATGAAATTCCTGCTAACTCCAAAGTCATTATTGATTGCACCAATTCTAAATCTATAGCCTATGATGTGGTCGAATTGATCCAAGACTTTGAAGCAAATGCCCAGTCCAAAAACATCACTTTAGAAAAAATAAATTTTATCGAACCAGTATTAAATTAATAAATCACATTAAAAATCATGAAGACATTAACAAAAGAAATGCAATCTGCCATCAGTCCATCAAAGGCATTAGATCTTTTGGTCGAAGGCAACAAAAGATTCGTCAGCAACTTGAAGTTTAATAGAAATTTACTGCAACAAGCCAATGAAACATCAGATGGACAACATCCATTTGCAGTTGTGCTGAGTTGTATAGACTCCAGAACATCGGCAGAGTTGATTTTAGACCAGGGATTGGGCGATATCTTTAGTGTCAGGATAGCTGGCAACATCATCAATGAAGACATTCTCGGCAGCATGGAATTTGCCACCAAAGTTGCCGGATCAAAAATTATTGTGGTCTTAGGGCATACCAAGTGTGGTGCTGTCAAAGGCGCATGTGATCATGTAGAAATGGGCAATCTTACAGCACTTCTTAGTAAAATAAGACCTGCTGTAGAGGATGAAATCACGGTGAAGGAAAACAGAAATTCAGGCAATGAGGAGTTTGTAGAGAAAGTAGCCATGATCAATGTCAAAAGAACCATCAGAGCCATTAAAGAGCGAAGCCCCATCTTAAAAGAAATGATAGAGCAAGGT
>JBATLS010000140.1:0-7655 GCA_049289435.1 Saprospiraceae bacterium
TGCAGTATGCCGACGACAGATCATTGCGCAAGGAAATATGGCAAGCTTTTGTCAATAAAGGAAATAAGGGCGATGACTTTGACAATAATGCCATCGTGGCCGAAATGGTACAACTAAGATCTACCCGTGCTCAAATACTTGGCTATAACACTCATGCAGACTTTGTCCTCAAAGAGCAAATGGCAAAAAAACCTGACAATGTATTCGAACTATTACATAAACTTTGGCCGGCAGCACTTCGGACAGCCGAAATAGAAGCTGAAAATTTACAAAAACTAATCATCGATGCAGGAGAAAAATTTGATCTGCAAGCTTGGGACTGGAGATATTATGCTGAAAAATTGCGTAAAAAACAATACGATATAGATGAAGAATCAATCAAACCATATTTTTCCCTCGATGGTGTCATCAAAGGAGTATTTGATGTGACTGAAAAGCTATATGGGCTCAAATTTATAGAGCGTATGCACTTGCCGGTTTATCACCAGGAAGTAAAGTCTTATGAGGTGGTTCATTCAGATGATAAGGTCATCGGAGTATTGTATATGGATTTTTTTCCGAGGAACAGCAAACAGGGCGGGGCGTGGATGACCAGCTATGTTGCGCAGCATAAAGAAAAGAATAAAAGGATATTACCAGTGATATCAGTTGTGTGTAATTTTACCAAACCGATTGCAGATGCTCCATCTCTCCTTACTTCGGATGAGGTCAATACGTTGTTTCATGAGTTTGGGCATGCCCTGCACGGACTATTGTCAGATGTCAGATATGCTTCACTGGCAGGGACAAGCGTGGCCACTGACTTTGTCGAACTCCCATCGCAAATCATGGAAAATTGGTGCATGGAGCCAGAAGTACTCCAGTCATATGCCAGACACTACAAAACTGGGGATGCTATGCCGGATGATCTCATAGACAAGTTGCTCCAAAGCGAAAAATATGGGCAGGGATTTGCTACTGTGGAATACCTCGCTGCTTCGATTCTGGACATGTCATACCATACGATATCATCAGATTCAGAAATGGATATTGGCAAATTTGAACAAAAAATCATGCATGACTTACATATGCCTGATGCGATAGTGCCCAGATATCGAAGCACCTATTTCAGCCATATATTTGCTGGTGGGTACTCGTCCGGATACTATAGTTATATATGGTCAGAAGTACTGGATTCAGATGCTTTTTCTGTATTTAGTGAGAAAGGACTTTTTGATAAATACACGGCAGACACTTTCAAAAAGCACATTCTCTCTAAGGGTAATACGGCTGATCCGATGAAACTTTACATTAAATTTAGGGGTCGAAAACCTACTATAGAACCATTAATCCAAAAGAGAGGGTTGGTCGATGCATGATTTTTATTCATAGCTTTCAAGCGATGTTTCAACTTTATAATGACCATTGACCATTTAATATTGGTTTATATGTTCAATATTTCCACTTTTTCAGTAAATCATTTGGTAATTACACAAGTATCAGATATGTTTGCGGTATGAAAGGAAATCATTCCACATTTGCAGGTTCTTTTTTTTGGTACTTTTATTTCTGTGAAAAGAGGTAACGGAGCTTTATTTGTAAATGTGTCAAATATAATTAAAGGAGTTCTGTTACAAAAACAGGCTCCTTTTTTAGTTAATGCGATGGTTTTATTTGTTGATAAAATGTATTTTTAAGTAGTAGTAATGTTATTAATAAATGAAAAGTGATCAAATATTAAAAGTAGCCATCCAAGGTTATCCAGGGTCATTTCACGATGTGGCCGCCAGAAAATTTTGGCCTGGCCGACAGTTGGATTTGATACCAGCTGACTCCTTTGATATCCTTGCAAATATGGTCACTGATGGTCGGGCCGATGTAGCAGTAATGGCTATAGAAAATTCAATTGCTGGCTCGATATTGCAAAACTATCGAATACTACGCGAAAATGGATTTTGGGTGTCCGGGGAAATCTATCTGCGTATCAGACACCAGCTACTGACACTTCCAGATGCCGAACTGTCAGACATCAAGCAAGTGGCTTCACATCCGATGGCCATCAACCAGTGTCGTCAGTTTTTATCACAATATCCACACTGGAAACTCATAGAGTCAGAAGATACCGCATTGAGTGCACAACATGTATCCGAAAAAGGAAAAAAATCCTGGGCATGTATCGCCAGTGTAGGCGCTGCAGATATATATGGTCTTAAAAATATGGCTCCCGATATCGAGACCAATAAGACCAACTATACCCGATTTTTTGTGGTGAATAAACATCCAGAGCCTATATCAACGGAAGCCAACAAAGCATCTGTTTTTATCAGGATTCCCGATCAGAAAGGTCAACTCCTGAAGGTCTTGCAAGTGATCGAAGATCATGATCTCAATATGAGTAAATTGCAATCATTCCCTGTGATCGGGAGTTTTAGAGAGTATTTTTTTCATCTGGATATTGAGTTTGATCATATATCCCAATATCACGGACTCAAGGAAGATTTGCTAAGTCTGACCTTTGAATATGAAGAGACAGGCATTTACAAGCGCGCAGATATTACCTCCATTTTAGAACAACAATCAAATATAGTAAACACATGATTATCTCCCCTGCTTCACGACTAGATGGCGTTACTACCTACTATTTTGCACGAAAACTCGCAGAGATCGACGGCATGAACAAGGATGGCGAAGGCACTGTCATAAATCTGGGTATTGGAAGTCCCGACTTACTTCCTCCAACTATTGTGCTAGACACTTTGCATCAATCACTTGAAGCTGTCGATGCTCACAAATATCAATCATACAAAGGTATCCCTAATCTTCGGAAGGCGTTTTCATCGTGGTATGATACTCATTTTGGCATTAACATCCATCCAGACCATCAGGTTTTACCTATGATCGGCTCAAAAGAAGCCGTCATGCATATCAGCATGTCTTTTCTGAATCCAGGCGATGAAGTACTGGTACCTAATCCGGGATATCCATCGTATAGTATGTGTACCAAACTAGCAGGCGGTGTTCCTGTTGATATGCCGCTAAAAGAATCATTGGGATGGAAACCAGATCTTGAAGAGTTGGCAAAGCGTGATCTTAGCAAAGTAAAGTTGATGTGGCTCAACTATCCTAACATGCCTACAGGTGCAAAAGCCGACCAGTCATTTTTTGATGAAGTCATTGCATTTGCCAAAGAGCATCATATTCTGGTATGCCACGATAATCCTTATACCTTTATACTAAATGATCACCCTATCAGCATATTGAATGCCAAAGGAGCTGAAGGCTGCGCCATAGAATTGATTTCTCTTAGTAAATGTTACAATATGGCTGGCTGGAGAGTAGGTGGAGTCATAGGTGCAAAACCATACATAGACACCATCATGACCTTCAAGAGCAATATGGATTCGGGGATGTTTAAACCGGTACAAGAAGCAGCAAGTATTGCTCTCGGATTAGGCCAGGATTGGATCGATGAGTTGAATCATGCTTATCAGGAACGCAAAGATGCCGCTTGTGAAATCATGGAGATTTTGGATCTGGAGTACAACAAAGATGGTGCAGGCTTATTTGTCTGGGGCAAAATCAAAGATTATACAATAGATTCCGAAACGATGGCCAATGATATACTTTATTCCAGCAGAGTATTTATCACACCCGGGCACATATTTGGGTCTCAGGGAGATCGATATCTCCGTATTTCGCTTTGTAGTCCCGTGTCGGATATGAAGGAATCATTATCAAGAATAAAGTCAAGGTATTTAGCTGCCAAATTTCCTCAACATCAAACGGCGCAAGTATGAATATCACCGTAATAGGTCTGGGGCTTATTGGCGGATCGATAGCGAGAGACCTCAAATCTCAGCTCAATGTCGTGGTGTATGGTGTAGATGCTTCGTCAGAACATTGTCAAATGGCTCTTGAACTGAAGCTGGTCCATGAGGTGGTAGATCTTAAACAAGGGCTTCAAAAGGCAGATATTATCATCATCTCTATCCCAGTAGATAAGATAGAAGGATTGCTACCTCAGGTCTTAAACTCCATTCATAGTACGACGACCGTTGTTATAGATGTGGGTTCTACCAAATCAGATATTTGCGCAGCAATACGGTATCATCCACAGAGAGGCAGATTTGTTGCAGCGCATCCATTGGCAGGTACTGAATTTTCTGGCCCAACTGCCGCCATGAAAGGTTTATTCCAAAATAAAAAAAATATCGTCTGTGATCGTCAATATTCTGATCCCGATGCTTTGGACACAGCCATGAGACTTTTTGAGAGTATAGGTCTCACGACTACTTTTATGACTCCGGAGGAGCACGATAAACATCTGGCGTATGTGTCCCATTTATCTCACGTGAGTTCCTTTATGCTTGGGTTGACGGTATTGGATATTGAAAAGGACGAAAAACAAATCTTCGATCTGGCTGGGACAGGTTTTGCAAGTACCGTGAGACTGGCCAAAAGTAACCCAAAAACGTGGTCTGCCATCTTTAGTAAGAATCGTAAATACCTGATTGAAGCCCTTGACAGCTATATTTTGCATCTTCAAAACTTTAGAGAACAGATTAATACTGAAAATATCGCCGCAACAGAGCAGTTGATGTCAGCAAGCAATGAAATCAAAAGAATATTAAAATAATAATCATATTTAAAAATTAACAAGAACCTTTAAAATTAACGTATTATGAATTGGATCAATAATGGAAAGAAACCACTGCTCATAGCAGGCCCATGCAGTGCCGAGACTGAAGAACAAGTAGTAGAAACGGCCATCAGGTTAAAAAAGACAGGAAAAGTAGATGTATTGAGAGCCGGAATATGGAAACCACGGACCAGACCAGGTGCATTTGAAGGCATTGGGGCTAAGGGGCTTCCATGGATGCAGAAAGCCAAAGAGTTGACTGGCCTTCCAGTGGCTGTCGAAGTGGCCAAAGCATCTCATGTGGAGCTTTGCCTTGAATTTGGCATAGATATACTCTGGATAGGTGCACGTACCACGGTCAATCCTTTTGCAGTACAAGAAATAGCTGACTCACTCAAAGGGGTAGATATTCCAGTATTGGTAAAAAACCCAATCAATCCAGATCTGGCTCTATGGCTGGGTGGTATGGAGAGATTGCAAAATGTTGGTCTGACAAAATTGGGCGCAATACATAGAGGATTCTCTTTTGCAGGCGAAAAAATATATCGCAACAGACCGCAATGGCAGATTGCGATTGACTTCAAGACCGCCATGCCAGATATTCCTATGATTAATGATCCCAGCCACATTTGTGGTCGAAGGGACTTACTTCAGAAAGTAGCTCAAAAGGCCATGGATTTAAACTTTGACGGGCTCATCATTGAGTCTCATATCACCCCTGATACCGCCTGGAGCGATGCTTCACAGCAAATCACTCCTGAGGTGTATGGTCAAATGATAGATGCACTGATCATCAGGGATAATGACCCATCTCATCTGAAAGAAAAAACAAAATTGGATCGTCTAAGAAAAGAAATCGACATACTTGATGATGAAATTATGAATATTCTTGCATCCAGGATGAAGGTAGCCAGAGACATAGGTCAATACAAAAAAGACAATAATATGGTCATCCTTCAGACGGACAGATGGAAAGAAGTCCTTCAGAAATACATAGACCGAGGTATGCAATCAGGTATGGCGCCGGAATTTATCTCCAGAGTCATTAAATCCATTCACGATGAGAGCATAGAGCAGCAGGAAAAAATCATGTCGGGAGAATTGGATTCTTAGACAACTTCAAATAAAAAGAGCATCCCAGATGATTGAGATGCTCTTTTTCTTTGTACCGAAATCACGTCTATACCTAAATATCTATAGTTTATAACTTAGACCCAATGTATAGTAGTTTTGCATTTGATTTATCTCTTGTTCGCTATATCTGAATGCAAATTCTATTCCTACCCCGATACCACCATAGAGATTAAACCCTAGCCAGTTGGTCCAGGTACCATTGTGGAGTGATGGATCGCTATTTTTGTAAGAAACAAAACTGGTCAGATTCGTCCGCCAGTTGATGCCTTTGTACAGTTCCCTACTGTAGTCTCCTACGATTTTACATCCAAGTGAAGAGGTAAATTTTGTATCATCTGAAGCAAACACAAAGTTGTAATTGATGGGGTGTAACACAAAAATCATGTTTTTAATAGGTGTATATGTAAACCCTACTCCAAGATCTAAGTATCCAGGGTCGTTGAAATTTCTTATGACGGATGTGCGGTATTCACCCAGGGTAGATGCTGCAATTTTTGGCGAAAGTTTGTATCCAAACAATGAAGTGATATTAAGCACATCAGAGACTGGCTCAAATTTGGGAGGGGTGGGCTCGCCGCCTTTTTTAAGTTTTTGCCACCCGAGATTCAGGCTACCTGCATTGCGCCAAAAGTATTTGTCTTCGATATTATTGGCAAAAGCATTGAAACTACCCATGATGGTGGTCGCTCTGGAATCAGCCAAATCTCCAGCTGCAAACCATTGATTTCTGCCCGAAAAATTGGCTCCTAATGTACCAAAAGCACCTTTGTACCAACCAGGTAAGGCGGATATTTTTGCATTGATAGCACTGATTTCAGCTTTGAGGGCATCAGCCTGAGCCAAAATAGGTTCGGCTTGTGTTTGTAAATCTGCTTTTTGTTTTTTTAGTTCTTCAAGCGTTTGGGCACTCAGTGATAATGAAACTATTGTCAAAAAAAGGAAAGTCAAAATGTTTTTCATAAAAATTAAAAATTGGTTATTTATATAATTTAAGATCTGTGTATTTCTATATTATCCTGGAGAATCTTGTTCAATGGTATTATGACGTCTTTTGTGCCCGAAGTCACAGTTACTGACGATTTATCCACATTGGTTATATTGCCAGTGACCCCATTGAGAGTAACCTTATCCCCTATATTGAGTTTGTCTTTTGTATAGTATGATGCTAAAAAACTCGCCACCAAGTCTTTGGAAGCAAATCCATATCCTATCGAAAAAGCAAGTACACCACCTGCTATGATGATCGAAATATTTTGAGCAAAAAACTCAGTATTGATTTGTGCCTGAGATAGTGCGACTATGATGATATTGATAACTATGAAATAGAACACAAAAGAAGAAATGATATTGGCCGATGGCATACCCAAAGACTTACAGGTAGTGGACACTATATTTTTGACTGTATCAGCTATGAGTAATCCGACAATCAGGATGACAAAAGCAGCGATGAGATTGGGCACAAATTTTATAAAATCCTGGATCAAATCCGCCAATACCGGCATATCAAGTACTCCGACGGCTGTCATGATAAAAATGAGCATAAGCATATAATAGACGATCTTGCCTGCAATATTGCTCAGTTTTACTTCTATATTATTGTTAGCAATGATATCAATTTCATTGAGCTTGCTTCCTAAAGCGTCTATCCCAAACTTCTCAAGAGATTTTATGATGATTTTTTTAATCATTTTTGAAAGCATCATACCTACTAATACGATAATGGCTGCCGTCACAAACTTGGGAATAGATGCCGGCATTCCTAATAGCATTTCTGAAAGTGCATTCTGAATATCCTGACTAAACATCAATGAGAATACTAGCATATGTATATTTTATTCAGGTATTAATGAAAATAGAGGACAAAAGTAGTCAACATATTTCAATACATCCTATGTTTTACCGA
>JBATLS010000141.1:0-2887 GCA_049289435.1 Saprospiraceae bacterium
CGATCATTTGAACCTAAAACTAAATGATATAAAAAAACAACTCTGGTTTTTAGCCGCTCAAGCAAAAAATAACCTTCAGATCAGTCAGACACAACTCAAAGACTACACCATAAAGAGTGAAATTGAAGGACGGGTTTATGCCATTTATCAGGAGGTAGGCGAAATGGTGAGTCCTACTATTCAACTTGGGGTAATCGGTGATAATTCTGATTTCAATATTGAATTGCAGCTCGACGAATACGATATTATAAAAATCAAAGCCCGGCAAGAAGTCATTGTGCGATTGGATAGTTATGATAATGAAGTTTTCCAGGCGAGAATTGACAAAATAAATCCCATCATGAATACAAAGACTCGTACATTTACTGTCGATGCTACTTTTATAAAAAAACCAGAAATTTTATATCCAAATTTGTCTGTGGAAGCCAATATTATACTCCATAAGAAATCACAAGTGCTGACCATACCAGTGTCGTACTTATCCAACGAAAAATTTGTTGTACTTAAAGATGGTACCAGAAAAGAAGTATCTATAGGGCTGCGGGACTATCAAAAGGCTGAAATATTGTCAGGTTTGGATAAAGATAGTGAAATAATACTCCAATGATGAAAAAATGGCTCATTCCTGAGATTGCTTATGCATTGCTGACAGCCAGACTTCGACAGACATTGGTGGCGGCTGTAGGGGTGACCTTCAGCATCACTATGTTCGTGACATTATTGGGTTTTATGAATGGATTAAATGGATTATTGGACAGTCTTGTGCTCAACAGGACGCCACATATCAGATTGTACAATGATATCAAACCATCCAAGTCTCAACCCATAGAGCTTGATAGTAGATATCATAATCAGCATCATTTTATCTCTTCCATCAAACCTGGTAACAGTAGAAAGGAATTGTATAATGTGGGAGCCATCCTTGATGTATTAAAACAAGACCAACGAATACGTGGGGTAGCCCCTAAAGTATCTGCTCAGGTTTTTTATAATATTGGTCTGGTGGAGATGACCGGTGTGGTCAATGGGATAGACGTACTTCAAGAAAAAAACTTATTTTTTTTTGATGATTATGTAGTGGAAGGAAAATCTACTGACTTGGTTAATATATCCAATAGCATCATTTTAGGAAAAACAGCTGCGGAAATTTTGCAGGCTAAAGTAGGTGATATTATACAGGTTTCGTCCAATACTGGTGAGCAGTTTCCTCTGAAAGTAGTCGGATTTTTTCAATCGGGGCTGGCCGAAATTGATAAAGTACAAAGTTATGCATCTCTCAAAACTACGCAGAAAATACTAGGTAAACCTTCCAACTATATTACGGATATGCAAGTGAAATTATATGATATGTCACTCGCCCCTACTATAGCAATAGAATATGGATCATTATTTAGATGTGATGCCGAAGACATACAGACTGCCAATGCGCAATATGAAACTGGTAGTTCTATCAGATCCTTGATTTCTTATGCGGTGGGTATTACCTTGTTGATAGTTTCAGGTTTTGGTATTTATAATATACTCAATATGATGATTTATGAAAAAATGGACACTATAGCCATCCTTAAAGCTACTGGTTTTTCGGGTCGAGATGTGAAATATATATTTATTGTGATAGCTATAAGCATAGGTTTTTTTGGTGGTTTAGCAGGATTGCTGTTTGGGTTTTTACTTTCCAAAGTGATTGATAATATTCCATTTGTTACAGCAGCATTGCCAACAGTGAGTACTTATCCAATTGATTACAGTCCCAAGTACTATATCATTGCTACTATATTTTCATTAGTGACTACCTATCTTGCAGGTTGGTTTCCAGCTAGAAAAGCTAGTAAAATTGATCCAGTCATCATCATCAGAGGCAAATAGGATGGAGTCTAACATAATCCTTAAAGCTCAAAACATCGTGAAGTATTTTGCTGATCCCATCAGATTTAAAGTACTCCATGATGTAAATCTGGAAGTAATAAAAGGCGAATTTACTTCTATCGTCGGCAAATCAGGGTGCGGTAAGTCCACGCTGCTGTATATACTTTCTACGATGGATACTGAATATGAAGGTCAATTGTGGATAGGTGGGGATAGTATGAAAAATAAAAAAGAAGGTCAACTTGCGGCGATCAGAAATCAGCATATTGGCTTTGTATTTCAGTTTCATTATCTGCTAAATGAATTCAGTGTGCTGAAAAATGTTATGCTGCCAGGTCTGAAATTAGGTAAATTTTCTGAAAAAGAATTGCATGACAAAGCAATGATGCACTTGGAACAGTTAAATATTCAACATCTTGCTCACAAAATGGCCAATCAAGTCTCTGGAGGAGAAAAGCAAAGGGTGGCTATAGCACGGGCACTCATCAATGACCCTATCATCATTATGGGTGATGAGCCAACCGGCAACCTTGACAAAAAGAATAGTGATATTGTATTTGATATTTTTGAAAATCTGGCATCCTCCTATGGGCAATCACTGCTTATTGTCACTCATGATGAAGAATTTGCAAAAAGAACTCATCGCACCATAGTGATGGAAGATGGTAAAGTAATCAGCTAAGACAAATTTTATTTATTAGTATCTAATTGCCTAGTTCCAAAAAATATTTAAACATTTTGATGGACTAAACATTATATCTGACAGTCATTCAAAGTCAAATGGTTTCTTTTTAAATGCTTTAAACTTAATTCTCCTATGGATAAATTCCAAAGAAAATTGTTTTAGAATCCATATTTCTGCCAGATTCAGAATAATTCATCTTAAAATTGACTAAATTATATCAAATATTTTATCTTTGTACATAATGTTATCAAAACACTATCTATGCCCACACAGTTTCAAAAAAATGCAGAGCAATTTACAAATGATATTGCTATCAAATTTCAATTATACAACAGC
>JBATLS010000142.1:0-13209 GCA_049289435.1 Saprospiraceae bacterium
TATCCCAGATACTTTTATGACAGTCTGAATGTCCTGAGCAACTACCCATTCAGCTATTTGACTGAAAGCAATGCTGATGCTATAAATGGAGACAGCACACTTGTCAAATTTGCAGAAAAATTCAATGGGAATGATTATTCAAGAAATTTGATCAGTGGATCTGGACCTTATAAATTGGTGTCGTGGACCTCCGACCAGAATATTGTCCTGGAGAAAAAACCTGATTATTGGGGCAGTGTCAAGAAACAACCTGCCCTACAACAAGGACCGGCAAAAATGATTTTCCATATTATACCTGATGAATTAACCGCTATCACCCAGCTCAAAGCAGGGGCCTTAGATGTGGTCAATGAAATTTCGGCGGACAGTTACATGGCTTTAAGTACCGATCCTGTGTATAAAGAACAATTTAATTTTTTCCACCCTTCATTAACAAAACACTACTTCATATCCGTCAATAATCAGGATCCTTTGCTCAATGATGCTAATGTCAGGTTGGCATTGGGACATCTGATTGATGTGGACAATATGATAGCCAATCTCGAAAATGGAATGGCCGTGAGAAGTGTAGGTCCGATACATCCCAGTAAAAAAACTTATAATGACGCATTAGCTCCCATCAGTTTTGATCTGGATAAAGCAAAAGAACTATTGGCATCGGCTGGGTGGAAGGATACCAACAATAACGGCACTTTGGACAAAACCATCGGAGGGAAATTGATGGAAATGGAACTTGAAATCTTGATATCAGGACAAGAATTAGGCAAACGGCTAGCTATCATCCTACAGGAAAATGCAGCAAAAACAGGGGTCAAAATAAATATCAAAGAAAAAGAATTTAAACTCATCAGAGCTGAAAATCTTAAAACCAGAAATTACCAATTGGTGCCTTCTGTACTTTCTCAGGATATCAATGCTTGGGATGACTTGAGCAGATGGCAGTCTTCAGAAGATACACCCAATGGTGGTAATGAATCATCCTATAGGAGTACCGCAACAGATGCATTGATAGACAAGATTTTGGTGACTAAAGAAGATGACAAAAGGATAAAATTGTACAAAGAGATACAAGCGCAACTGTATGCTGATCAGGCAGCGATATTCCTGTATTCACCTGAGGAGAAGATTGTTATCAGCAAAAACTGGTCTGCAACATCTACCGTTAAGCGTCCTGGTTATATGGCAAATACCTTCAAAAAAATAGCCAATAAAGTGCCTTCTGCCAATTAAATGATCACATGCAACTATATGTATTAAAGCGGCTCTTATTGATACTTCCTACATTAGTTGTTGTCTTACTAATTGCGTTTACATTGAGCAAGCTCGTGCCCGGAGATCAGGCTGAGTCGCTACTGGTATTGCAAGGTGTCACTCCCGATAGTAAATCATCTGCTGTAGAGTACAAAAGAAACTACATGGCTTTAGGGATGGATAAACCTAGCTTCTATTTTTCTTTGGTACCGGATTTTTACCCTTATAACATCAACAGCATTGCTGACCCAACTCAAAAATATCAAACAAAATCTTTATTGAAGCAAAAGATCAGCTATCAGGATATCGTAAAATATACTGCTCAAAGAGATATTCTTATTAAAACAATATCAAATCCATCCTCTGATACTACTGGCTATGAAGAACAGCACAACCGCCTGAAAAATTTGTACTTCAGCACCGATGTATCTGAAATACAATCTGAGTGCAGAGCCTTGGAAAGCAAGGATTCAAGTGAACCTTTTGTAATGCTTAGGAAGTATGCTGATGCCTTGACATCCCATCAAAAAACAACATTTTTACCATCATTTCACTGGCATGGTTCAGACAACCAGTTTCACCATTGGGTCATTGAAGTGCTGCAAGGTAATTTTGGCGTATCACTCAAAGATGGTGGATCTGTATCAGAAAAAATCTCATCAGCCATGGGGTGGACATTCATATTATTGGTTTTAAATTTGATTTTTACTTTTATAATTGCTATACCTGTAGGCATTTATTCAGGCTTTTATCAAAACGGTATTTTCGATAAAATAAATAATATCATTTGGCTGATATTGTACTCAATACCAGTATTTTGGTTGGCGTCAATGATGATTATATATTTTACTTCCAGCAGATATGGTCAGTGGATGAACATCTTTCCGACACCTGGTATGTGGTACATAGCACCAGACCAAAGCTTATGGATGACTATATATCAGTATAGTGGACAGTTGGTGTTGCCTGTATTTTGTTTAGTTGCCAATGATATAGCACAATTGGGCAGGATATGCAGAAATAATGTCATAGTGCAAAAGTCTAAACAATATGTCCTCATGGCCAAAGCAAAAGGTCACAGCAATATTCAGGTATTGATCAAGCATATATTACCCAATGTATGGATACCTTTGATCACGGTGATAGGTGGCAAAATACCAGCTGGATTGTCAGGAGCACTACTTATTGAGGTGATCTTCAACATACCAGGCATGGGTCGATTGATGTATGATAGTATATTTAGCACAGACTGGAATGTTGTCTTTGGTATATTAGTGGTAGTTTCGTTATTCACCACCGTTTTTATGTTGCTCACTGACATTTTATATACTTGGGTCAATCCCAAAATAAGTCACGCAGGTTAATGAAAAAAGGATTTTTAAAATACCACTATTGGGCTTATGCTATCGTATTGATTTATGTGTTGGTGGCCATTTGTGCCCCTATCCTGTCTAACCAGCGCGCTTTAATTTGTAAAAGCTCTCAAGGATGGTTTTTCCCGGCATTTTCGGACAATGTTATTGACACTACTCAGTATGTGGTCAGCAATACATGTATTTATCCAATGATCAGATTTAGCCCAAACCAGATAGATCACGATATTTCGGTAGCATCGAGTCCGTTGACAAAGAATGGGAAACACTTGCTCGGTACCGACAAGCTGGGCAGGGATGTTGCAGCTGGGATGGTTTACGGAGCAAGGACATCTCTTCAAATCGGATTTATTGCCATATTTTTTTCCTTCATGATAGGCGTGCCCTTAGGTATAGTTTCTGCATATTACAGAGATCAAGGGAGTCAATTTAATCTTTTACAGTTCGGATGGATGTTTTTGGTAGGTATTATGATGATATTTTACCTTGCCTATTTCCCAGATTATGGTGATTTCCACTTTGGTGCTGTGGTTATGATCATCTTGGCAAGCATCATTATTATGAAAGTCGGCAACAAAATATTTAGCACGTTCAAGGGTTGTAAAAAATACAATTTTCCATTGGATCTGTTGCTTATTAAAATTATAGAAGTCAGGAAATCTCTTCCTGTTATTTTTGTACTACTGGCACTAACTGCATTATTCACTTCACCATCTATTTGGAACATTATATTGATCATCATACTATTGAGTTGGACCGACTTTGCAAGATTTGCGAGAGCAGAAACCCTTGCAGTAAAAGAAGAAAGTTATATCCTGAGTGCAAAAGTATTAGGATTAAATGACCTTAGGATTAGTATGAGACATATATTTCCCAATATACTGCCTACTTTGGTTGTGATTGCTTGTTTTGGAGTGAGTAGTGCCATACTGCTTGAATCATCCTTATCATTTTTAGGCATTGGACTACCTGTGGAGCAAGTCACCTGGGGTAGGATGATAGCTGATGGACGGGATATGAGTGCCTGGTGGCTCGTAGTTTTCCCAGGCGTCGCATTATGCATTTTAGTGCTATCCCTCAATATCATTTCTGAAAGATGGCAAGGTACCTAAATCAAATAATAATTCAGCATTAGCACAAGGAGATGTCCGCTTTCAACCCCTTCGTTTAGACTTAGATTTTGAAAACAATGTAGATTTTCCTCTTTTGCTGGTTTCCATGTTGGGATTATTATACTTTTCTTCAAGTCCGCAACCCTCCTTAGTTTTACATGATATTTGTCCTCCAAAAGCAATCAAACCAAAGGTGATCAGCAACAAATAATTGACTCGTTTCGACATGATAAAGTTATTTATCCAGTGTACAAATATAACAAAAGTATCTTTCACAATGATAAAAACAAAAATTTTAAAATGCATTTAAAAAAATAGATATGTAAATTTTTTGTTAATTCGTCTAAAATACCCGTAAACTAAGCAAATATAAGGTCTATAAAACAATAATTATGAATTAAAACTTGTATATATATATGAATAAGCTATACATTTGCACCCTAAATTATTGTTAATCTATATAAATTTAAAAAAATGAACAAAGGAGATTTAATCAACGCAGTAGCAGAAGCTGCTGGTCTTACTAAAGCTCAAGCTGGTAGTGCCGTAGAGGCAGTATTTTCAGGTATTGAAGGATGTCTAAAATCAGGTGACAAAGCTTCATTTGTTGGTTTCGGTACTTTTTCTACAGCTCATAAGCCTGCTAGAGAAGGAAGAAATCCTTCAAATGGCCAAACAATAAAAATTGCAGCTAAGACGTCTGTCAAATTCAAAGCTGGTAAGTCAATCACTGACGCTGTAAACTAATATTTGCTTTTCTATTTTTCGATAAGAAAAATAAAATGATAAATGGCAATCGTACATAATATGGTATGGTTGCCATTTTTATTTATTACCTAAATATCTATAATGAAATGCGTGACGAGGGCAAAACTGCAACCTGATGAAGCTATTTCATAAAATTATGGAAGCTCTCGTCCTTTCCACACATACGACCTGGGGAAGATTGCCAACCATCCCGAATAAATAATGTGTACAAAATATAGCAAAAAACATGGTATAAAAGATCTCATCGCATCAGACGAGTGATAATATCTTGACAACTTTCTTAAAAAGATAAAATCTGTGATTGCTTTGGCTAATATTACAAAAATTGCGGTAAGCAAAATTGCCAATTGTGTTAGTAAACCTATGGTTATACTGCATAAAATGAATACGCTAAACAAAAAGACAAATCCCTGGATCATCATCAAGTTTGTATCTCCAACTATTTTGGATTTTGTCGCCCATCTTTTTCTTTGAGCGACAAAATCTCTCCAATGCCCTACTGCATTCGTTTCTACTATGGCATCGATATGGTCAACAAATTTGATTTTTGTATCGGGAAGATTTGCAAATTTTTGGATGAGAAATAAGTCATCTCCTGAAGGGACATTTTGGTTTCCCTCATAGCCACCTACTTGATAAAATTTGTCTTTGATAAAGCTGATATTGGCTCCATTGGCCAAGTAATACTGATTACGAACAATACCATTTTTTGTAATGGCCATAGTAGCTGCCATATCCAACCATTGGAATCTACCAAGCAGGCTCTGATTTGCCTTGGGAAGTACCACACCAGTAGTCATATGTAGATCCAGATCTGAATATAGATTTGCCAAATGTGCCAACCATTGACTACCAACGACACAGTCAGCATCTGTGCAAACTATGATGGGAAATTTTGAAAGCTCGATGGCATGTGTTATGGCTGTTTTTTTGCCATATTTGCCATCAGGAAGTGTCACAACCCTTATGTGCGATTGGTTAAAACCAGCAACACAAGATATGGTATCATCTATACTTCCGTCGTCTATCACGATGATTTCATACAGTCCGATAGGAAATTCGTTTGACAAAATACTTGTTAGACATGCTCCAATATTTTGTTCCTCATTGCGTGCGGCGATGACTACAGAGATGCCCCGACTTACCAATGGCTTATAATCAGACAATACATCTTTTTTTTGCCACCCCTGATAAATATAACTTATTAAAAAAGTATAAGCAATACCACATCCAATCAAAAATATGGAAGGGATCAACAAATCTTATTTTTTGAACATATCATCATATTCGTTGGTCGCACTTTGGGTTGGTTGATTTGACTTATGGCTCAGTTCTGGCAACTCAAGAAAGTTGTCATCTTCATCGACTTCTTCATAATCGGTATAAACATTTTTCTCTCTCTGGGCATTGTCCATGACTTTTTTGATTGACCTTTTACCCAAGGCTTTAAAGAATAAATATCCTGCCACTATCGGATATCCAAATACGATAAGCAGTACAGCCAACAATCCCATCAATATATTTTCTGATAATAACTTCCAAACAAACTTAAAGAAATCAACTACCACAGTATGATCCATGATTAAGGTAATGATAAGTAATACAGGAGCTGCCCAAGAAAATAACCAAAACAATCCTTTTGCCAAAAAAAACAATGCAGTAAAAAACAAAGCCAGAATAAGTAATGGACCCAAAAAGCCAAACGGACTGCCACCGCCCCCTACTTTATATTCTTTATATATAGTCATAATAGTACTTTGTGTATTTAAATCGCTTACAAATGTACAAACACAAGAATAACAAAACAAGTTCTATCTACCAACGAAAAAAAATGATCGATCAAGAGAATAATATTCTAATATAATCATAATTATACTTTGAGTTAAATTTCTTATCTTTGCTAACTTTCAAATAAAAATAAATTATGCATCATCAATTATTAACACCCCTAGATTTAGGTTGGACCATTATCAAAAATCGAGTTCTGATGGGCTCTATGCACACCAATCTGGAAGAGATTGACGGTGGATTTGAAAGAGCAGCTGTATTTTATGCAGAGCGAGCAAGAGGCCAGGTGGGGTTGATAGTCACGGGCGGTATTGCTCCAAATCCGGAAGGCTGTGTGGCTGCTCATGCCGCAAAATTGACTACTGAAGAAGAAGTTGTACAACATAAAATCATCACGGATGCCGTCCAAAAAGAAGGAGGAAAAATCTGTATGCAAATTCTTCATACAGGTAGATACGGATATCACCCCAAAATTGTAGCCCCTTCAGCCATACAAGCACCCATCAATTTCTTTAAACCTAAAGAAATGACAAGTGAAGATATAGAGCAAACGATTTCAGATTATGTCCAATGTGCCGTTTTGGCCAAAAAAGCCGGATATGATGGAGTGGAGGTCATGGGTTCAGAAGGATATCTAATCAATCAGTTTATCGCCAGACGTACAAACCATCGTACGGATGAATGGGGTGGGTCATATACCAACAGAATAAAATTCGCTATAGAAATTATCCGTAGAACAAGAGAGGCTGTTGGAGCACATTTTATTATCATCTATCGTCTATCTATGCTAGATCTTGTGGAAGATGGGAGCACGTGGCAAGAAGTAGTCATACTTGCCAAAGAGATCGAAAAAGCGGGTGCTACAATGATCAATACTGGTATAGGATGGCATGAGGCCCGGATCCCCACGATTGCCACTATGGTACCTCGTAAAGCTTTCGCATGGGTGACCAAAAAACTAAAGTCCGAAGTAAAACTACCTCTCATAGCCGTCAATAGGATCAATACTCCCGACATAGCAGAAGAAGTTTTGAGCGAAGGATGTGCCGACATGGTATCCATGGCCAGACCCTTTTTGGCGGATGCTGATATCGTAGTCAAAACGATGGAAGGTCGTACTTATGAAATCAATACTTGTATAGCTTGCAATCAGGCATGTCTTGACCACACTTTCCAACTAAAAATATCATCATGCCTTGTCAATCCCAGAGCGTGTCACGAAACCGAGCTGAATTATTTACCGGCCAAAATCATTAAAAAAATAGCTGTTATTGGTGGTGGCCCTGCTGGTCTTGCAGCGGCTCATATTGCTGCAATGAGAGGCCACAATGTCACGCTTTATGAAGCTTCACCTCAACTTGGCGGTCAGTTTAATATGGCCAAAATCATACCGGGCAAAGAAGAATATGCTGAAACCATCAGATATTTTGAAGTAATGTTGCTAAAATACAATGTTGACATAAGATGTTCCTATGCGGTTTCTCCTGAAGAACTGCGCAAAGAAGGATATGAAGATATCATAGTGGCAACTGGTGTGGTACCCAGAAGTATTGATTTAACTGGAAGCGACCATCCAAAAGTGGTCAGTTATGTAGATGTACTAAATCAAAAGGTCACCATAGGTCAAAAAGTAGCCATCATTGGTGCTGGTGGCATTGGTTTTGATGTTGCTACATATCTCACACATGCATCGCACAGTCACGATGAAATACAAGCTTTTTTGAATGAATGGGGTGTAGATGTGTCATATGCTGGAGCAGGGGGTATCACCAAAGCAAATGCCGTATCATCCCCACGAGAGGTATTTCTGCTGAAACGGTCCACAGGAAAGCATGGATCAGGACTCGGCAAGACGACCGGCTGGATCCACAAAGCAAATCTGGTCACCAAAGGTGTAACCATGCTATCTGATGTTGAGTACATAAAAGTCGATGATCAGGGATTGCATATAAATAGTAAAGGAGATGCAAAAATTCTTGATGTAGATCATGTAGTGATATGTGCGGGTCAAGAACCATCGAGAGGGCTATACAACTCCATTGTAGCAGCAGGCTTAAAGGCTCATCTCATCGGTGGTGCGGACGAAGCAGCAGAGCTGGACGCTAAAAGGGCGATCCATCAAGCATGTACATTGGCAGCAGAAATATAGTGTCTAATTTTTGCGACAAAGTGATTGAATAAGACTTTGTTAATAGTTTTTAATGTATAATGGATATATAAAGAGAACATCAAAAATATATAACCATACTGACCCATATTTAGGCTAGCCTCCCACAAGTTATCTGGACAAGATACTCTTTGTCCACTAGCTTCAGCAAGTGGAAATTGATAAATTTGTATTTTCTTGTATGTAAACCAGTAGAACCATATATTGTGAATACTACTTATTTCCATTCAAATTAAATACTAAATATTTCCATTCAAATATTTCATTAACTTATATTTAAGCAACCAAACTTACTTAAGATTGTATATTAAAATATATATTTGCGAACAAATGTTCGTACTGTACAATGAAAAATAAATTTTACACAGCGCATATCAAAGATATCGATAGACAATACGACGGGTGCGTGGTATTGACCTTTCGGGTATCTGATCAGGATAGACAAGACTTCACCTTCAAATCCGGTCAATACTTAACACTGCGATTGATGATAAGAGAGCAAGAAGTCAGACGATCTTACTCCATTTGTACACCACCAAAAGACGAAAAATTATCAGTTGCCATTAAAAAAATTGATCACGGCTTATTCTCCACATATGCAAATGATCACCTTCGAGTTGGCGATCAAATTGATATAATGGCTCCTGCCGGAAATTTTATCTTGGAAGACATTAATTCTAAAACATTTGTATTTTTTTCAGCTGGTAGCGGCATTACTCCTATCATGTCACAGGTCAGTGATATTTTGAGTTCGAGCTCAGATAGTAAGATCATACTTTTTTATGGAAATAGAAACTTTGAATCCGTTATATTTAAGACAGAACTTGAAGATTTAAAGGATAAATACTTGCATCGATTGTCTATCCATCATATTTTTTCGCAGGAAAAGGGAAATTCAATATTCCGAGGGCGAATAGATAAAAAGAAGTGTGAAGCGTTTTCAAAGGTACTCTTTGATATTGAGGCGACCGACTATTTTATGATTTGTGGCCCATATGAGATGACTTTCGATATCAAAAATCAGTTGACAGAAATGGGTGTTGAACCTAGTAAAATAAAATTTGAACTATTTAATACTGATGGCATAAAAGCTAAAAGTACAGCTCAGAAAATATACTCCAAATCAAATACTACTGAAAGCAATATCAAAATCAAAATGGACGGAGATATTTTTGAGTTTCACCTTCCATCTAATGGTCAAAATCTGCTCGATGCAGCGATAGAAAATGGAGCAGACCTACCCTATTCTTGTAAAGGTGGAGTATGTAGTACTTGCAGGGCAAAATTGATAGAAGGAGAGGTTAAAATGGACATAAACTATGCCTTGGAAAAAGATGAATTGGATGCCGGATTTATATTGATGTGCCAAGCTCATCCTAACACCAAAAACATATATATTGATTTCGACCAAAAATAAAAACTTTATGAAATCTGACACCATTTCAAAAAAAGAAATACTTTATATAGCAGCAGCTGAACTCTTTAAAGACAAAGGCTACAATGCAACATCAATTAGAGATATAGCTTCAGCGGTTGGTCTCGAACCTTCCAGTATTTACAGCCATATAAAATCTAAAGAAGACCTGTTATCTCAGATATGTATGGACTGTGCGTATAAATTTATGGAAGGCATAAAAGATATATATTTTCAGGATGTGTCGCCAAGAAAAAAACTAAAATTGCTTATTGCACTTCATTTAGATATAGCTTACAGTCATCCTGCTTCGGTATCAGTGTTTAATGATGAATGGAAGTATCTATCTTCAGAAATTTTGACAGAATTTGTCACTTTAAGAGCAGAATACGAAAAGAAATTCAAAAAAATATTGATGTCAGGACACGACACTGGAAAGTTTCATTTTACCAATATAGATATTACTTTCAGCTTTTTGATAAAGTCTTTAAGTTGGTCATATAAAGCAGTGCATATTTATCCTAAAAATATTCTAAACAAAGAACTTACGACACTTCTTTCTCGGGCTTTGAACAAATGTCAAAAGAAATAATTTAATAGAAAACACTTCTCCATATGAACAAGATAAATTCCTTAGAAGAAAAATTCCAAAATCAAGTCGATCAAGAAGGCAAAATTGAACCAAGAGATTGGATGCCAGATGCGTATAGAAAAACATTGATCAGACAAATATCTCAACATGCACATTCGGAAATCGTAGGTATGCTGCCCGAAGCCAATTGGATCACACGAGCACCAAGTTTAAAAAGAAAACTTGCACTGCTTGCAAAAGTACAAGATGAAGCCGGGCATGGACTTTACCTATACTCGGCCGCAGAAACATTGGGCATAAGCAGAGCTGAAATGCTGGATCAATTGCATACTGGAAAAGCGAAGTATTCGAGTATATTCAATTATCCTACCCTGACATGGGCGGATATCGGAGCTATAGGATGGTTGGTAGATGGAGCTGCTATCATGAATCAAGTACCTTTGTGCCGTTGTTCATATGGGCCGTATGCCCGTGCCATGGTGCGCGTATGTAGGGAAGAGTCGTTTCACCAACGTCAGGGATTTGATATTCTCCTGACATTATGTAATGGCACAAAAGAGCAAAAAGAGATGGCACAAGATGCGCTCAACAGATGGTGGTGGCCTTCATTGATGATGTTTGGTCCTAATGATGCTGACTCGCCACATTCATCACAATCTATGCAATGGAAAATAAAAAGATTTAGCAATGATGAACTAAGACAACGCTTTGTAGATATGACCGTACCACAAGCAGAAATACTGGGTATCTCGATACCAGATCCGATGTTAAAATATAATGATGACAGGGAACATTATGATTTTGGTCCAATAGACTGGGAAGAATTTTGGAGCGTTGTAGCAGGCAACGGGCCTTGCAATAAAGAGAGGCTTGCCGCCAGAGTCAAGGCGCATGAAGATGGACAATGGGTTAGAGATGCAGCTCAGGCATATGCTGAAAAACATCAAAATCGAAATGTTGCTGTTGCCTAATGGACTGAATATATTCATTAAACACTAAAATCCTAAAATATATGGAAGATTGGCCACTTTTCGAAATATTTATCAGGTCTAAAAATGGACTTAACCACAAACACGTAGGAAGCTTGCATGCACCAGATGCTACTATCGCCATACAGAATGCCAGAGATGTATATACTCGCAGGATGGAAGGTGTGAGTATTTGGGTCGTAGAATCCGTCCATATCACAGCTTCCAACCCTGATGCTAAGGAAAGTTTTTTTGACCCAGCAGAAGACAAAATATATAGGCATCCTACTTTTTATGAGCTACCCGATGCTCTCAAACATATGTAACCATGGCTCCACAATTAAGAGACTTCCTACTCAGCATCGCTGATAATAATTTAATACTTGGTCATAGACTCAGCGAATGGTGCGGCCATGGCCCAGTACTTGAGCAAGATATAGCCATGACAAATATTGCATTGGATCTCATTGGTGAAGCCCGACACTATTATCAATACCTGGCAGAAACAGATGGTATGGATGAAAACGACTATGCTATGAAAAGAGATGTACGGGCATTTAAGAATGTGCTTCTGGTGGAGCAAAAAAACGGGCATTGGGGTGATACGATCATCAGACAATTGATGTATGACTGTTTTCACTATTTTCTATTAGAAGGGTTGGTCGAGTCATCAGACAAACGATTGGCAGGCATTGCGAAAAAAAGTGTTAAAGAAGTTCGCTATCATTTGGTATTTTCGAGTGAGTGGGTCATCAGATTGGGAGATGGCACATCAGAGAGTCATGAAAAAATGCAAGCATCATTGGATCAATTGATGCCATTTTTTGACGAGATGTTTATACCTGAAGATTTTGATGAGTATTGTGTTCATCATAGCTATACCAAGTCACTATTAGATATAAAACCATCGGCACATAAAAAACTTGAAGAAGTCCTCCAACAGGCAACTCTCCAAATACCAACCAAATATTATCCGCAAAAAGGAGGTAAAAAAGGTGTACATACCGAGCATTTAGGATATATATTAACTGAGATGCAATATTTACAAAAGTCTTATCCAGATGCAGATTGGTAAAAAAAATATCCAAGTAATGTCAAAATACCTTAATTTTGTAAAAGTAAAAGACCTTTTGTTCACCTATGAGATATTTAGACCCCAAAAATGATCTTATTTTTAAAAGAGTGTTTGGAGATCATCCCCACATACTGAAGAGTTTTTTGAATGCGTTGATGCCTTTTGAAAACGGCGAATATATAGTTAGTTTGGAATATTTACCCCATGAATTGGTACCTGAGCTGCCTGTACTTAAAAATTCCATCGTAGATGTAAGATGCAAAGACAACTTTGGGAGATCATTTATTGTTGAGATGCAGATATTGTGGACAGATAGTTTCAAAAGTAGGGTACTATTTAATGCTTCAAAGGTTTATGTGAAACAATTGGTTAAGACGGAAGAATATAAAGAACTTCAACCTGTATATGCGCTAAGCCTTGTGAATGAAAATTTTGACAAAAATAATGATGAATATTATCACCATTATAAAATGGTTCATAGTCAGGATAACAAAAACATACTTGATGGTCTTCAATTAATATTTATAGAACTTCCAAAATTTAAATCTAAAACTTTTACAGATAAAAAGATACACATCCTTTGGTTAAGATACCTTTCAGAAATAGAAAATAATACAAAAATGATACATAAAGATTTATATGATATCCCTGAGATCAGTGAAGCAATTGAATTGACAAAGGCGAGTGCCTATACTCCCCAA
>JBATLS010000143.1:0-6047 GCA_049289435.1 Saprospiraceae bacterium
TTTGAGATGCTATCAAACCACTTAAGTGAATTAAGTCAGACTCTATTCTTGTAATTTGGGTGGTTGTTTTTTTAACTTCAAGTTCCTGTTCTATTATTTGCCTTGAGATCATTTGTATATCAAGTTCAATTTTGCCTAAGTCTGTTATAAAATGCTCGGTGCTGTACGGGTGATGAATGGCACCACACAGAGGACAAGGATCTCCGTCCGAAAGTGTCTGCCGGAGGTCTTCCAAATTGGTTATTTTCAATAGGTCTTCTTTATCCTTTTGGAGCAAAGCCAATCGTTTTTTTGATTTTTCCAATTCTGATTCAGCGATGCTTTTGGATGAGTCCAAGTTGACTTTTTCCAAGACTTGATGTTCCTTTTTGATCAAGGTTTGTTGGAGGGCGACTTGAAGTTTTTGAAATTTGAGCGCATCTTCGTATTGTCGATTTAAGCGATGGAGATGATCTGTAGCATCTTGAATGGCAAGCTTCAAATCCTGATCTTTTCCATCAAAGATGATGGGAAGTTGACTCAAATATTCCAGTCTATCTTGCGCAAATGTTAACTGGACATCAAATCCTTTTATTTGTGCTAAAGATTTGACATCATCCAGATAACCATATTTGGACAATGTTGCATTGAGCGTATTCCTAGATTGATCACCTTGGATTTTGCATTGGCTTAGAAATTGATCAAATTGAGTGATCTGTTTTTCAAAATTTAGTATCTTATCAATAATCTCAGCATCTGTCACTGGTATTTTCAAAAAATCAGAAATTTCTTGAAATATTGCCAAACTGTTGATATCTTCTTGTGCTATTTTGCTAAGTACCAATGATCTCTCATCTAGCAAATGTGTATGCCTTTGTTTTTCGTTTTTCCAAAGCGTCATTTCCGCAAAAGATGGCTGCAACTCCTGGTGTTTTTTAAGTCTGAGTGCGGATATTTCAAATGTGATTTTCCTTTGTTCTACATATTCTTTTTGTTTGATTGACTCCTTGAGTTTTGCTTGCAGGAGTACCAAAGATTCTAAGTTTTGACAAAGCACATTCAAAGTAGTTATTTCTAATTGTACTTTTTCGGACAATATTTTGTTGTGGTCCATTTCTGCTTTCATTTCAGCTATGGTTTCACTCGAAAAGAAATCCAACATATTAGCTTTTTGCCTGATCTGATTAAGCTCTTCTTCTTTAGCTTTGGTTTTTTCATAGATTTTTTTACCAATCTCTCTATATATCTGACTGCCTGTGATGTCCTCCAGCAGTTTAGCTCTCTCCTTGTCATCTGATCTTAAAAATCTAGCGAAGTCACCTTGCGAAAGCAATATAGACCTGATGAATTGTTCGTATTTCAGCCCTAAAATTCGCTCATTTTCGGCAGGAACTTGAGATTTTTTCAGATCCAATATCTGACCATCCGGCAAGGTGGCCAGCTCCATCTCGTAGTCTCTAAGTTTTTCTTTTTTTCTAATAATACTCCATTTGGACCTATATTGCTGACCTCTGCATTCATACTCAATTTCCGCATAAGCATCTTCTGAATAATGGGTCATCAGGGAGCCATACTTTTCTATGTCCGTCTTGGAGATGCTTTCAGTACCTTTTGGAGCAAATCTGGGTATCTTATTGAATAATGCCAGCGTGATCACATCAAGTATGGTCGATTTGCCTGCACCTGTGGGTCCAGTAATGGCAAAAAGCCCAGCATCTGACAGTGGTGAGACTGTGAAATCAATCAATTGAGCACCTTTCAGTGAGTGGATATTTTTAAATCGTAATACTAATATTTTCATATCAAGCCATCCATTAATTTGTTAGTTCTTGGACAATATCGAGGTATGCTTGCCTGATTTCGGTTATTTTATCATCATCCAGTTGTTCGTTTTGCAATCTATTGTCCAAAATCTGTAGTGGTGACATCTCGTCTATTCCTTTATCTAATTGGACGTAATCTTGCAGATTTGTCGTAGCATCACCAAAACTTATTTTGCTTTTGATCACTTTGTATTCAGTAGTTGACTGATCAGCAAGCAATTGAAATTCGTGCATCAACGATAAATCAAAATATGGCTCGATGACTTCCAGCTCTATACAAGTAATCAATGGGTAAGGGTTTTTATAAGTATTCAGTGTAGAGACAATATCTGTAAGTGGACCTTTTAGTCTCAGCAATTCTCTAAATTTTGGTAACTTGATAGGTTCTACATCGATACTTTTATTGGGCATCACGTCCAGTACTATGATCATCTTTTCGTAAGCACTCTCCGAAAAATCAAGATATACCGGAGACCCGCTGTATCTAATGTGATTTTTTTTGTCTATGATCTGTGGCTTGTGAATGTGGCCAAGTGCCATATAAGAGATGGCATCACCTATCACTTCAGAAGCAATACCTTGCAACGTCCCCACGTGTATTTCTCTTTCGCTATCAGAGGTTAGGGCTCCTCTCATGTACAGATGACCCATAGCCACAATAGGTAGGTCCGTACCATACTCTTTGATGGCAGTCATTACAAGTTCATCATAATGTGATTTGATAGCCGACTGAGTGGTCAAGGATTTGTCGGTGGCTATATCGGCTGACTGAGATTTCCTCAAGTCTTTGTCTCTCAGAAATGGCACGGCCAATACTATACAACTTATGGCACCACGCACATCATATACAGGTATGATCTGTTGTCCAGCTTCATCTGGCACCCCTCCGATGACATCTATATTGAGTGGTTTCAAGAGACGAGACGGGGCATTGATCAGATGGATAGAATCATGATTACCACCAGTGATGATCACTTTTGTACCAGCATTGATCAGTTTGGTGAGGGTGTCATAATACAACTTTGTATCCTTGTGAGATGGGTTAGCAAGATCAAATATATCTCCAGATACCAGCAGAACATCTATAGCATGGTCATGAATATAAGTGATCAACCAATCCAAAAAAAGGGAAATTTCTTCATGTAGCTCCTGCTTGTGGAGTATTTTTCCTATGTGCCAGTCTGCAGTGTGGATGATTTTCATGTGCTTTTGATATCAAAGATTTGGTTTTCAGCTACGGCAAATATAGTTGATTTTTTTTCTATTTTGACGACAGATTTGCCCGTAAAATATCCAAAGGCTGGCAAGAGCCCAAAGTTTGGTCCAAAATAAAAACACGGTAATGAAAGACTCTGCCTACCCAAACCTTTGAGCCTGACAGCAGGATGGATATGCCCAGCCAAATTGTATAGTCCGGACCTGGGTTCTGCTTGTGGCTCATGAGTAAGCCACAGTGGTCTCATGATGTATTCATCCACCAATACCAGATCTAAGTCCATGTATGAGTGGTCTGGCATGATATCATGATTGCCTTTGACGAGGATAAAAGTTACGGTATCATATTTTTCAATCAGTGATTTGAGTGATTCGAATGAACTGTTCTTTTTGGAGTGAAATAAGTCGCCAAGAAATATTATTTTTTGCGCTTTTGTTTGTTCTATCAATTCTTCGATACAAGCCAGTCTATTTTTGGTAGCCTGTATGGGTAACCCAATGCCCTCGGATCTAAAATGTTCTATTTTGCCAAGATGGACATCAGCTATGATGACTGCTTGTTCGGATTTTACCCAAATTGCTTTTTGAGGCATCAGAGTGACGGAAATGTTTGCGATGGTTGTGTCCAAAGGTGATGGTTGTATTGAAAAGTAGAATGTCTCTCTCCTCCTACATATTCGTTATTATGGTGTAAATACGATGGAAATGCTCTTTGGAAAGGATCGCTCATTAAGACTATCCTCCTTATTCCTTTGATTTAAACGGAAGGTTGTAAAATAATAACATTTGAAACTGGTTGCGATTTTTATTTTCCAGCGTTTGTGCCATCATAGCAAGTTCTGCCCTGATATTAGTATTAAATACATAGCCTAGACCACCATAGATTCGATTCCTATCATATTTTGGAGACTTTCTGTTGATAAATATTTCGTTGTAAGCCGAAAAATATACTGCTCCTTTTTCCATCTTTGGTCTATTGAATGGAATGTTTACACCGACTAGATATCTAAACCTCACAGACACATTGTCTGCTATAAATCTCTCTTCCAATCTGAATCTATGCTGTAAATGCACTCTTCCAAAAGATTGGCGAGTGATGAACTGCTGGTAAATCCTGTGTTCGGTATTGGATAAGGTAGTCACATTGTCAGATAGGTAGTTTCTGGATCTTATGAATCCATATCCCATATGCAGATTATTATTGTTTTCAGTAAGATTATATCCCACACCTACACGTATCAATAATTGTTGGAGATCTCCGGCAAAATTGTAATTTCTGTACTGGACTTCATTCCACACATTCCATTTTTTTGACAGTCCCTGGTTACCGAAATAAGCGATCCAATTGCCAGTCTCAGATTTTTGTCCGATGACCATTTGACTCATCAAAAACAATCCAGATATTAAAAGACATTTAAGTTTTTGTGACACAGTGTTATAAATTTGTTTCTTGCTTTTGCAAATTGATAAAAAATAATTGGCATAATTGTTTGAATAAATCAACGATTTAAATGACCAATTTTTGATTTGTGGCAAATATAGCTATTTATCATCAAAAAAGTCATGAAGTCCAAATGTCAGGGGTTTTTACCTAGCAACCCTTCGATGACCACTTTTATTTGATCAAATTCGTAGCCCTTCGATAATGCAAAAGCAATCAATTTCTTTTGTTTCTCCCATTTATTCTCAGCTTTTATTGTTTTTGATTTTTTGACCAACAAGGTTTTAAGAGATTCTTTGTAATGATCATCTTCTATTTCTTTAAGCGCTTCTTTGATAGAGTAGGCGGACACATTTTTCTTCTTGAGTTCATACAGTATTTTATTCTTTCCCCAATTTTTGATTCTGAATTTCCCTCTTGCAAATGTTTTAGCGTACCGCTCTTCGTCCAAAAAATTGTCAGTAATAAGCCTGGCAATCAATTCTTCAGTCATATCACCATAGATACCGTGATTGATCAATTTGTATCTTACTTCCTGATGACACCTTTCTTGCACAGCACAGTATTTTTGGATCAATAGCCAAGCCTGTTCGGGAGTCCAGTAGGTTTTCTTTTTATTAAATTCTGTATCTTCCATGGTAAATAAAAATTGCCAGACTCATCCGAATCTGCCAATCATTAAAAGTGTGATCATTAAAATCTTTTCCAAAAATAAGACTTTTGTACTACATTGTCAAGGATATATATCATTTTATAAATCCAGAGTTTCTCACGATTTCGAAGTCATCAAAATTTTATGGATTACTTCGACTATTGAATCGCTTGGGTCATGGTGATAAGTTTGCCAACCATGGTCTTTTGCTGCCAAAATATTAGGTAATAGATCATCAATGAATATGGTCTCTTCTGGTTTTATTTGGGCATCATTGGTGACAAATTGATAAATATCCTCATTTGGTTTCCGCCGTCCGATCACATGAGAATAATATGCCTGATCAAAATAGGCAGATTCGAACTCAAAGATTTGGTGATTTGTTGCCAGATCATGATATACCCATTCCAAATGACATTCATTCGTATTGCTCAATAAAAATACCTTGTACTTTCTTCTGAGCTGTAGTATAAACTCAAATTTGTCAGGATTCCAGCCAATCAACATAGCATTCCATGCATTCTTTAACTGGTCAATGTTTACTGCATTTGGCAGTGCCCATTGTTGTAAATGGTCAAAAAACTCAGCAGAAGATATTTGTCCAGTTTCGTATTGGTGCAGTACTTGAATGGCTGATGCTGAAATATAAATAGGGTCAAATCTTTTGCCAATAAGTCTGGAGAGTGCTGTATATGTTAAATGGTAGTTGATGTCAAGCAGGACTCCACCAAAATCAAAGATGATATTTTTAATAATTCGGTCAGTTTGTTCCAATGTTGCAAATTTTAGTAGATAAATGAGTTGGTGAAAATAAAAGCATGGAATCGTAATAACGAAATACCTAGTGCTCTGTCCAGATAAAGAACTTAATTAAATGTGGTTCTTTTTCCGAATATCTGCGTTAAAAATACTCGCCGTAGCTACGGCTATGGCTGCG
>JBATLS010000144.1:0-2579 GCA_049289435.1 Saprospiraceae bacterium
AGATTTCGTCTGAAGTC
Organism: Saprospiraceae bacterium; assembly: GCA_049289435.1. Taxonomy (GTDB): domain Bacteria; phylum Bacteroidota; class Bacteroidia; order Chitinophagales; family Saprospiraceae; genus OLB9. The sequence continues at coordinate 18 of JBATLS010000144.1, forward strand.
ATCTTTGGTCAATTCACCACCTGACATGGTCAGATTTTCTGCAGATACCGCATTTTCTATATCACTAAACGATACTTTGAGTGATTGCATTTTGAATAAATCCACATCAATTCTGATCTCCCGCTCCAATGCCCCTTTTAGATCTACTTTGGACACTTGTCTCACATTCTCTACCCTATCCTGCAATATTTCAGCATATCGTTTTAGGTCATCATTGGAATAATCTCCAGAGATATTGATGGTCATGATCGGAATATCAGAAAAATTGATCTCCAACACGGTAGGATCATCTTTCAGATCGGTGGGCAAGTCTTGTTTTGCTTTATCAACGGCATCTTTGACCTTACGTATGACAAGTTCCATCTCCAAATCAGCCTCAAACTCTGCGATGATGACGGAGAAATCCTGTATGGAAGTAGAACTTACATTTTTGATTCCAGTGATATTTTCTATTTCCTTTTCGAGAGGTCGGGTGATCAGATTTTCGATTTCTACTGCCGAATTACCAAAATAAGGGGTATTGATATATACTGTCGGCAATGATGCCTCCGGAAACTGCTCTTTGGGCATGGATGTATAAGCCATGATCCCGAGTATCAGTATCATAAAAGTAATAAGAAGTACGCTCGTGCTATTGTTGATGGATAAGGTGGACAGACCAAACTCTTTTTTATTGGCTGGCCTGATTTCCATATTTCTTTCGTCCATTTTTCTTTTTTTTAGTATTTTATTTAATTGGACTCTATGATCACGGGTTGTCCACTCAATACACTTCGTGCTCCTTTGAGTATGACTAGATCCCCTGCAGCCAGACCTTCCGTTATTATGATACTATTGTCAGCACTTTCGCCTGTAGTTACATAAGCTTTTTGTGCTCTTTTTTTACCATCAGACTCTTTGATCACAAATACAAATTTTTTGCCGGACACCTCCTGTTGGATGTAGTCCACTGGTATGGCCAAAGCATCTTTCACGGTGATGTCATTGATCTTTACGATGGATAAAAGATTCGGTTTGAGTTCGCCGTTAGGATTATCCATATTGATTTCCATTTTAAAAGTCCTATTGGATGGGTCAATGGTCCGCCCCAGTAACGATACTTTTTTGTTCAATTCTTTGTCTAATGCTGGAAACTGAATGTTGACATTGTCCCCTACCTTGACTTTGCCTATGAAGGTTTCAGGTACATCGGATACGATCTTTACCTTAGAAATATTGAGCATCTGGACTATAGGACTCGCTGGCCCGGACAATTCGCCTTCTTTGAGAAATACTTTATCTACTGTACCTGAGATGGGCGCATATACATTTCTCTTACGATATTGTACATCCAGTGTTTGCATGGTTTTTTCGATGCGTTCTTTATTGTTTTTGGCTTGCAAATATTGTATTTCGGAGCCTATATTTTGCTCCCACAGTCGCTTTTGTCTGTCGAAAACATCTACCGCCAAATCGAGGGATTTTTTCAACTCGTCTTTTTGCTTATCTAACCCCTCTGCATCAGTGGTGGCAATCAATTGGCCTTTTTTCACCGATTGACCTTCTTTGACATACAATCGCAATATCCGTCCACCCATATCGCTGCTCGCATTGACCACTTCATCAGTAGTCACATATGCCTGTAGATCGATGAATCTTTTAAATTCCTTTTTTTCAATATTCAGGACAGTCACCGGCAGAGCTTCTTTCTCTCGCTTGGGTTCCATGATATCTATTTCGGACTGAAGCTGATTAATTTCAGTTTGTAGAGCGGCCAATTCTTTGGTTTTTTCCGCCAGTTCTGCTTTTTTAATTTCCACATCGTCTGTAGGTTTTTCACCACCACAAGAGAGTAGCAACACGCAAACCAATGCTGTAAGAGTATATTTGATCATGATCGTTTGATTTTATTGATTTTTAATTTTTTGTGTTTTATATTTATAGTCCAAGTGCAATTTGCAAGTCATTGGCTGAGCTTAGCAAATCATAAAGCGCATTGGTATATGCACCTTGAGCCTGATAAAGTGAAGACTCTGCTTGAGTCACCTCTACACTGGATCCGACACCTTCTTTAAATTTTATAAGGGTTTTGTTGTATATATTCTGATTGACGTCCACTGCTTTTTTGCGGCTGTTAGAGATAGTTTTTGCATGGGTATAAGCAATCATAGCATTTCTGACTTGGAGTGTCATCGACCGTTCAAATTCTACCTTCTCCAGAGCAGTCTTATCTTGTTTTAGTCTGATCCGCTGCAATTTGGCGGATTTGTCGCCTCCATCATAGATCGGAATATTGACTGAAAACCCCACGAGCGCTTGAGGAATGACGCCTGTCTCATCATTGTCAAAAAGGTTTTGTCTCAATAGACTCCCCTGTACAGATGCAAAAGCACGTGCTGTCGGTAGATAACCTGCTTTGGTTCGTTTGTAATCGAGATCATTGAGTGATTGCCCCAATTCTATTTGCCTGTACTCTGGTCTTTTATTGTAATCAATATCGCCCAACTGAATGGCTGGGTCAATGGCAATATTGCTCAAAGTGGTATTGATATCATCATTCAAAATGATGTCTCTTTGCAAAGG
>JBATLS010000145.1:0-2200 GCA_049289435.1 Saprospiraceae bacterium
TACGACAGTCGGTGGAATACCTGTGACAGAATTAGTAGAACCAGCAGTCTTGGACGCTATAGTTGAGCGAACGAAAGGTGGTGGTGGCGAACTCGTCAAACTCATGGGTACTTCTGCATGGTATGCTCCAGGAGCAGCAGCAGCGCAGATGGTAGAAGCAATTGTCAAAAACGAAAATCGAATTTTCCCTGTATGTGCTCATCTCGATGGCCAATACGGACTAAAAGATATTTTTGTCGGAGTACCTGTCATGTTAGGTAAAAATGGTATCGAAAAACTCATCGAACTCAAACTTAATAAAGAAGAAATGCAACTTCTCAACGAATCTGCGACAGCGGTTAAAGAAGTGATGGATGTTTTTGATAAAATGTAACTGACTTAAGTTAACAAATAATTTTGATTGCTTCGGACTCTGTTTCGGAAGAAGAAGCAATCAAAATTTTAAGATCTTCTTTCATAGTTAGAAGAAACAGCAAGAATTCTTTGAACCTTATTAAGAAACAACTATTTCTTTAAACTTTTGGAATATTAGTTGGTTTACCTACCTCTAATCAGATGAAGATATGATCAACAAACAGATTCTTGCACTCATAAAGACCAATGAAGGTAATGATGTGTTGGCACTATCCAATCAAAATCCTGTTTTATTGGTTTTTTTGAGACATTTTGGGTGTGTATTCTGCAAAGAATCTATGTATGATATTTCCAAAAAGAGAGATAGCCTGGAAAAAGAAGGTATCAAGGTTATCATGGTGCATATGTCTGATCATAAGACAGCAGACGGATATTTTAAAAAACATGGAATCGACCATCTAGAACATGTATCAGATCCCGAGTGCAAGTATTATGCTGCGTTTGGTTTGGTCAAAGGCTCTTTCAGCCAATTATTCGGATTGAAAACTTGGATCAGGGGTTTTGAAGTGGCTGCTACCAAACAATTGATGGCGAGTAAAACCAGAATAGGCGACGGATTTCAGATGCCCGGCATATTTCTGCTCAAAGATGGAGAAGTTATTGAAAGTTTTATCCATAATTCAGTGGCAGACAAACCTAATTATGAATCTTTTATAGAAGTATGTCACATCCATTGAGCCAAATTTTCGAGATAAGAGATCGCATGCCTCATCCTTAAATTGTTCACAACAAACATTTTTTAACTAAATCTTTGTAATACATTGCCAAACTGTAACGTTGTATTGGTAAATGTCCACTTATGGGTCGATTTAAATTAACCATTATTTTATCATTTTTTATTACTGGATTTCTGCAAAGTCAGGTAGAACTAGCCAAGGCTGAGATGGAACTAGCTTATGATTGTGATGTCATGGTCAATGCATTCGAGGCCAGACACCGCCTGACAGCCATGTCCAAATTTAACGAGTCATTCCTAAAGACCCTGGAGAATAACGGTTCGTTTAAGTATCCGTTTGACTCCCTGAAATGGATATCCAAAAAGTACCCCAAAGACAACACCTTCAGGATCATCACCTGGGAGGTCAATGCTGGGAATGGAGAGTACAAGTACTTCGGTGTGTTGCAAACTCCAGATGATCGATTGATCGTATTGGAAGACGGATTTAAACAAGCAGTCAGTGTACTTGACGAGGAGTTCGGCGCTGATAGTTGGTTGGGATCCGTGTATTACAACATCATGGACGTGACTACCAATAAGGGCGAGAAGTATTACCTATTATATGGGTTCAACAAGTGGAATCTATTCGAAAATGTAAAATTGATTGATGTACTCTTTTTTACAAAAGAAGGAGTGCCCTATTTTGGGAAACCAGTATTTAAAAACGGAATAGACTCCAAAGAAAAATCTACTTACCACAGATTGGTATTCAAATACGCTTCAGACGCTCAGATGACACTCAACTATAATCCCGGTATGGAAATGATCATGGTAGATCATCTCGTCAAAAGGATGAGCCGAGTCCCTGGACAAGGGGAGACCATGGTGCCGGATGGGAGCTATGTAGGATATGTCTGGCAAGACAACTATTGGATGAGAATAGATAAGATTGCCAACGAAGTAATGGAAACGGCACCAAGGCCAAAACCCATCTTAGATCAACAAAAGGGTAAAAAAATATTTGGGAATAATTGAGCCATTGGGCGATTGATTTAAACATTTATTTTAATATCCCTCCAATATCAGTATATCGGATTTCTCGCAAATTTTTTGAATGCAATGTATGCT
>JBATLS010000146.1:0-3926 GCA_049289435.1 Saprospiraceae bacterium
TTTATAGTATCCTGCTATACCAATCATAGCGGCATTGTCAGTACAATATTTGATGTGGGGGATATAAATATTCCACCCCCTTTTGTCGCCTTCATCTTTCAATACTCTCCTGAGGTAACTATTGGCAGAGACCCCTCCTGCGATACCGATCTCTGTTATTCCTGTGATTTTGGAAGCCGCAATCAATTTTTTTATCAAAATATTCACAATGGCAGTCTGGACTGAACAACAAATATCAGCCATATTTTCTTTTATAAAATCTGGATTTTCGGCCATTTCTTTTTGCAAGAAATAAAGAATAGAAGTTTTGAGACCACTAAAACTAAAGTCCAGTGGTTTCACTTGTGGTTCAGGAAATGGATAAATCGGTCTTCCTTCTCGGGCAAGTTGGTCTATGATAGGCCCCGCAGGATAATCCAGTCCCAGCATTTTTCCTGTTTTGTCAAAAGCTTCACCGGCGGCATCGTCGATGGTACTGCCCAATATTTCCATATTTTCATGATCGTGGACTTGTACGATTTGGGTATGCCCACCAGATACTGTCAAGCAGAGAAAAGGAAAAGGAGGATGTGGTGGCTCAGCAAAATGAGCTAATATGTGTGCGTGCATATGGTGAACTTCGATCAATGGTAAGTCCATAGCCATGGCCAATGCCTTAGCCATAGAAACTCCGACTATCAGACTGCCTAATAAACCAGGTCCCTTGGTAAAGGCTACTGCATGAATGTCTTTTAAACCCACTCCCGCTTCATATAATGCCACATCTATGACTGGGATGATATTGATCAGATGTTGTCTGCTGGCCAATTCAGGGACTACGCCTCCGTATTGACTATGTACTTCCTGATTGGCTGTACGATTGCTCAACACGATCCCATCTGCTATGACTGCGGCACTGGTATCATCACAAGATGACTCAATGGCCAGGATCAAAATTTTATTTTTTATCAAGATTATTGGGTTATAATTACAAAAGAAATAAAAAAAATAAATATTTTTGCCAACGATACACCAAAAGTATTACTTTGTGCATCATTATATAGTAATAAACCAACGAATTCATTTTTAATAACAAAATTTTAAATCACCGTTTATGAGGAAAGTAATAAATATTGTATTGATTTTACTTACTGCTACACTTGCTTATTGGTTGTATTCTTCTATCAAAGACCCGATTGAATTTCACTCTGAAAGAGATAAAAGGAAAGATGCTGTAGTATCATCGCTCAAAAAAATACAAGTGGCTCAGGATGTGTACAGAATGGTTAGAGGCGATTATGCAAATAACTTTGATTCTCTGGTTAAAGTAATAAGTACAGAAAATATCGAAATTGCCAAACTGGAAGCAGACCCTAATGACCCCACCAATCAGGACTTATTTGTGAAGACGGTTACTTACAGATTGGCAAGTGATAGTTTATACGCAATATTAGGTAGCAAGTTTAGTTTGGATTCATTAAGGTATATCCCATTTGCAGGGGGAAAATCATTTGATATAGATGCAGATACTATGACCTACCAAAATAGTCTGGTAAATGTAGTGCAGGTAGGTACCAGATATAAAGATTTTATGGGAGTCTATGCAGATCCCAGATACAAAAAATATGACAAATTTTATGATCCTGACAAACAACTGAAATTTGGAGATATGAGTTCGCCAAACACCAATGGCAATTGGTAAAACAATAAGATGTATCAAAGAGATTTTAGTTTTTTAGATAAAAATACACCATATGAACTGTCTGTCGTGCTAATGGCAGACAGTTTTTTTTATAGCCTGTGTGATAATCAGGGAGTGCTATGTTGCCATCAATCCTACACTGGCTTGAGATTTAGCGAAGGGATGTCAGACGTTATTTCCCAGTTCAATTACCTAGATCTGACGATCACAAAAGCCCGAGCAGTTGTTTTTAACCATAACAGCTATTTACTTCCACATCGAAAAGACGAACTTGCTTTTCAAGTTCCGGCGTTAGAGCATAAGGTAAATTTTGTCGAAAATGTTCCAGGTCAAAATGCGGTATCTTATTACGGGATTACCGAACATCAAGAAAATGCATTGACATCAATGTATCCAAATCTTTCATTGGCTTTTAGAGATTTGGTTTCTATATTCTCCACGTACTATTTGAATGTCTTAGAGCAGGTATTTCATTTGCATATAGAAGAGAAGTGTATCTATATTTATATCCAGAGCCAAGGGGAGATGAAGTTTGCCAGATCCTTTGATATAAATGGAATGCATGATGTGCTCTACTTTGTGCTTGCCGTTTGTAAATCCTTAGACATCAATCCATCTGATTTGGATCTGACGCTGAGTGGCTGGATAGAAGTACAGTCATCCATGTACAATCTACTGAAATCTTATATCCAAAACATCAAGTTGGCTGTCAATCACCCGATGAGATTGCATCATGAAAGTGCAGAAGAACAAAAACCCCACTATTATTTCCTACATTTCGCTCTGTTATCATGCGCATCATAGCAGGACAATTTAAAGGTCGAAGATTTATTCCTCCTGCCAAAAACTGGCCCACCAGACCTACTACTGACTTTGCCAAAGAAGGTCTTTTCAATATATTGAACAATAGAATTGATTTTGAAGAGACCATCATGCTCGATCTTTTTGGAGGTACTGGCAATCATAGTTATGAATTTATTTCCAGAGGGTGTACGGATGCCACTTATGTGGATAAGTTTGGAGGATGTGTTGCCTTTGCCCAAAAGATGGCCAAGGAATTGTATATAGAAGATAAAATCAAAATTTTTAAATCTGATGTATTCAAGTTTCTTGCTTCAAACATCAGAAAATATACCTACATTTTTGCCGGTCCACCTTACCCATTGCCAAATTTAAAATCTATTCCTGATATCATTTTTCAACATTATAATCTTGCAGATGATGGTCTTTTTGTGCTGGAGCATAATCCTTCACATACATTTACAGCACACCCAAATTATCTGGAAGAAAGACATTATGGCACCACCATCTTTAGTTTTTTTTCAAATAAATGAGAGTACCTTAGCAAATATTTGTAGGTTTAATAACCATATTTAGTTTTCCAGATTTGCCTTAAGTATTCTGCTATTTTTTGTTCCTGTGGGTTGCCACCCGCTTTGTAAAATGAAGTACCTTTGATCTCTTCCGGCAAACACTCCATATCTGAAGTGCCGGGCTGGAAATCGTGAGCGTATTGATAGCCACTTCCATAACCAATATCTTTCATAAGCTTGGTAGGCGCATTGCGGAGGTGCAAGGGTATAGGGAGATCCCCATTTTTTCTGACATGTGCCAAAGCACTCTCTATGGCGACATAAGCAGTATTACTTTTTGGAGAGCCTGCCAGATAAATTGTGGTATTGGACATGATTATTCTACCTTCCGGCATACCTATTTGATGTACTGACTGAAAGCAAGTGTTTGCCATAAGTAATGCATTAGGATTGGCCAGACCAATATCTTCAGCCGCAAGTATCACCATCCTTCTGCATATAAAGATGGGGTCTTCACCACCTTCCAACATTCTTGCCAGGTAATAAACCGCAGCATTGGGGTCAGATGCTCTGATGGATTTGATAAAAGCGGAAATGATATCATAATGCATTTCACCACCTTTGTCATAATTGGTCAAATTTTGTTGGATGACTCTGGCTACCATTTCATCATTGATATCTATCTCTTCATCCAACGCAAATTGATGAGCTATCAATTCGATACAATTGTAAAGTTTTCTTCCGTCTCCACCTGAAAAATACAACAATGCATCATAGGATGTTACTTGTATTTTGCGGGTCTTGAGCAGTTCATCCATTTTGATGGCTCTATCTGTCATAGCTATCAGATCTTGCTTTTGCAATGGCTGAAGTATATACACCTGACATCTGGAGAGCAATGCTGAAATCACTTCAAATGATGGGTTTTCGGT
>JBATLS010000147.1:0-3008 GCA_049289435.1 Saprospiraceae bacterium
ATTCATATAATATCCCAAATGGACCCGTCCCACTTTGTCTTTCAGGCACTGCACGATCTCCAAAGTTCCAGATATATCTTACGATGGGGTCAGTTGCGGAGGTTGATTTATTGGTAAACTGTACAGATTTGTCGCATTCGAAGGCATTATTGGCATTGATTTCGAAGTCTGGTTTAGGGCCTAAGAAGGTGCCCGTACCTCCAAAGACTATTTCAAAACCAAGCCCCGATCTACTGTAGTTATTGACTACTAGGACATAAGACTTACCAACTTCCATATTGAGGGCCGATACAAAATTATTGTTGCCTGTCTGACATCCAGGTGCTTCCGTTACATCACTATCGCCTATCATCAGACCAGTAGGCCCGTTGCAACCTATCCATTGGGATAGTGGAAGTGACCCTCCAGTACCGTCGCCATTGGCTCCGGAGGCCATACATCTCAATAGCCTTTTGGTGCCACAGTCATTAATGCCATTGGGCAGTTCGTACAAAGCAAAGTCGAGGTCATCCGAAATGGTGTTTCTATCCCGATGATTGTTTGGCGTGAGTACAAATGTCAAAGTACCGGCGACATCACAAGTCCATTTGTACCAGGCAGACTGAAACTCCTGCTCCATACAATTGCCAGCTTCTATCTCATTACTTTGGCTACCAACTCCAGTAAGGTCTCTGACTACAAAGGATGACTTGTCGCAAAGCACGACGGCGGTACGACAGTCTGCTTCTGGAGCTTTTACCGGTATGAAATCATTGACGCAAAGTCTGAAAGTGCCCTCACCGCCTACTGCTGTTTCTACCATGATGTAATACACTTGACCAATATTGAGATTGTCAATGAGCAATTCGTCATTTCCTACTGTCTTTCCAGGAGAGCATTGTAGATATCTCCCACACTTTTCGAAAATTACTATTTTGGGGTTTCTGGCTGTGCCTCCTTGTCCTGAGCCAAATACACGTATCAAAGCACCGGGCTCTCTGGGTATAAAACTAAACCAAACTCCATTTTGCCAAAGTAAAGAAACACAAGTATTGGTAAAGGTTGGGTCTGCTTTTGCAGTTACATTGGTAAATTCTCCGTCTTTTGAGCAGTAGTTGTCAGCTGATGGTAGTCCAAAAGCAAACTGGCAGTCATCATTGAGCACTTGTCCATACGAAGTAAGACTAACTGCACTGATGATCAATATAGTACACCAAACTTTAATGGCTGCTAAAGGAAGGGATGTTACCATTTCGAAAGATTTACACAATGTAAAACGTATCTAAATCTAAACTGTTTTATTACCTTCATATTTAAATTTTTCTCAGGTTTGGGATGGACAGGTTGTTGATTCTTTTATACCTTTATAATATGGTGTCAGTATTCAGTTTCTGCAAAAGCTTACAAAACTACAATATAATTTCTAAATACAAAACAATAGTTTGGCTTTAAACGCTTGTTGCGTTTGGCATGTTTAACGTAATTTTAATGTTTTTGCCTCTTCTCTGATGGATATCATTACATTTGCATCCAAATATAAATCAACACTGTATTACTATCATGCTATATCTTGTACCCACTCCTGTAGGAAATTTGAGTGATATGACTTTCAGAGCTGTGGAGGTACTGAAGGCATGTGATGTAGTCCTTACCGAAGATACCCGGACAAGCGGAAAATTATTAAAGCACTTTGATATCGACAGGCCCATGTGGTCGTTTCATGCATTCAACGAGCACCAGGCATTGAAGGGCATTATAGATCATCTACAGCAAGGTAAGAAGATCGCTATGATATCTGATGCAGGTACACCAGGTATATCTGATCCAGGGTATCTTTTGGTCAGAGAGTGTGTATCTTTAGGCATTAAGGTTTCTTGTCTCCCGGGAGCGACGGCATTTGTACCTGCTTTGGTAAGTTCGGGAATGACCACAGATAAATTTTATTTTGAGGGGTTCTTGCCACATAAAAAAGGCAGACAGACCCGATGGAAATACTTATCAACACTTGACGTCACCATGATACTTTACGAATCACCACATAGGCTGCTGAAGTGCCTCACAGAAATAAAAGATTACCTGGGGCCGAAGAGGAGGGTGTGTGTAGCCAGAGAGATCAGTAAGATATACGAAGAATTTAATACCTTGTCAGTGGACGAGGCCATATTGCATTATACTAAAAAGCCTGCAAAAGGCGAGATAGTCATAGTTATAGAAGGAAAAACTACAGACAATTAATCAGAAGACAACATTATTATGATATTATATGAAAGATTCGTTTTGGACAACGGATTGCGGCTTATCGTCCATGAAGACAAATCCACCCCCATGGTCACGGTCAATGTGACGTACGATGTGGGTTCGAGATGCGAATCACCCGAACATACTGGATTTGCACATTTATTTGAGCACCTGATGTTTGGTGGCTCGGCAAATGTACTTGATTTTGATGGCCCTATTCAGGATGCAGGCGGCGAAAACAATGCTTTTACCAATACTGATATGACCAATTTTTACGAGGTCATGCCTGCTAAAAACGTGGAGACAGCTCTATGGCTCGAGTCAGATCGGATGTTGCACCTGAAGTGGAGCAATAAGTTGCTGCAAACCCAGAAAAAAGTAGTGATAGAAGAATTTAAGGAAACTTGCCTCAACGAACCCTATGGCGATATGTGGCACCATCTGAGTGCATTGTGTTACCAAACTCACCCATATCAATGGCCCACCATCGGCAAAGAAATGAGCCATATCTCCAACGCTACTCTGGAGCAGGTAGAAGAATTTTATTATCAGTATTACCGACCTGATAATGCAGTCATCGTCCTGGCTGGCAATATTTCTACTACAGAAGCCCTGCGGCTGGTCAAAAAGTGGTTTTCGGATATTCCCAGGGGAAACTATCAAAAGCCACCACTACCACAAGAGCTTGCACAACAAGGGTTCAGACAAAAGGAACTCATCCAGGATGTACCCCATGAAGCCATTTATCAAGGGTATCATATGGCGGCTCGTATGAGTGATCAATACTACGC
>JBATLS010000148.1:0-5311 GCA_049289435.1 Saprospiraceae bacterium
TTTATGTCCATTACACCAATTTGAGCGGACATAGCACCATATCAAGATTTAAGTCCAATCCGACAAATCCCAACATCGCAGACAGCGTTTCTGAAAAAATCATTTTGGTGGTCAATCAACCATTCAATAATCATAATGCAGGTACCCTAAAATTTGGACCAGATGGGTATCTGTTTATAGGTATGGGAGATGGTGGAAGTGGTGGAGATCCTGGCAATAGATCTCAAAATCCAAAAGAAAGGTTGGGAAAAATGCTAAGAATCGATGTTAACACAGAGGATGTTCCTTATTTGATACCTCTGGACAACCCCTATAGAAACAATCCAGACACCTTACCTGAGATTTGGGCTATAGGTTTGCGCAATCCATGGAAGTTTAGTTTCGACGTTGTGAATAAAGAAATCTGGATCGCTGATGTGGGTCAAGACAATTGGGAAGAAATAAATTTGGCTCCAGCTGCTCAATCATCTGTCAATTATGGTTGGAGATGCTACGAGGGTAAGGTCAGATTCAATTTTGTGGGATGCAATGACGAGCGAAAATATCTATTACCAGTACATACGTACGCCAATGTATTCAATATTGGATGTTCTATTACTGGTGGTTACGTGTACCGTGGCAGCCAATTTTCTGCCCTTTTTGGAAAATATATATACACCGACTTTTGTACCGGAAAGTTTTGGGCATTGTATAAAGATCCAATGACAAATGTATGGGTGAATGACGAATTGGCTGATCTGGACAATATGGAGTTTGCTACATTTGGGCAAGACAATAAAGGAGAGCTCTATGTAGCTGGATTGGCAAATGGAGTGGTATATAAAATTACCCAGAACATCTCATCTATAGTCGGCAATGCATCAGAAAAACTGGATATTACCATCCGTCCAAACCCTGCTGAACATACAATATTTGTTAGTTTAGCTGGTATGAAATCTAAATATGTCGGATATACGATTCATAATATTACCGGTCAAATCGTTAAAAAGAACACTCAATTGGTAGAAGACGCTGTCTATTTCTCTATAGATATCAATCCATTGCCTCCAGGTTTATATTTCTTGAAAATAGAAAATTTTGCTAATGCTTCTAAATCTTTTGTAAAGCTTTAAGCGAGTAATACTTAAAAATATATATTGGATTATATATATACCGAGTCCTTTGAGTTGCATTTGTAAACTAAGAGTATGTTTAAAATTCCATCATTTGTCTGCAAGCGGCAAATTTCATTTTATACTGCGTTATATTTTTGGTTGTAACTACCAGTTACGACTGCAAAATATACCTTGTCTAAAATTAAATTTGATGGAATATAAAGTCCATGAAAAAATATGCTTTATTCTAAAAAAGAACATTAATTTTGAGCAATATTTTATAAACTAAACCTACTTGATGATGTATTGCGATAAAAAGATACCTTTTGTCATTTTGATCCTCCTCACATTGGTCTCCTGTAGCCGGAAGGCCATCATAAGTGATGCCCATCTCTACGAAAAAATATCTACTGACATTCGAATCCTGGCCGACGATGCTATGGAAGGAAGGGAGATAGGCACAAATGGCGAAAAAAAAGCAGCCGAATATATCGTGTCCAGATATCAGCAAATAGGACTGCAACCTAAAGGAGATGATGGGTTGTATTTGCAATCTTTTAGCAGAAAACTCAATAGAAACCCACATGGAGACGAAGCTCAAAATAGCGTCGCCCCTGAAGTGACGGGAAAAAATATACTCGGCTATATAGATAATCAAGCCACAAATACAGTGATCATAGGTGCACACTATGATCATCTGGGATATGGACATGAAGGATCGCTATATGTCGGCGACAGAGCCATACACAATGGTGCCGATGACAACGCCAGTGGAGTGTCTGGCTTATTGTATCTTGCGGAAGCTATCAAAGCATCTAACCTTAAAAATAATAACTATCTCTTTATTTGTTTTTCAGGTGAAGAAAAAGGGCTGTGGGGGTCCAACTATTTTGTAAATCATACAACACTCGATAAGACTACATTCAATTATATGCTCAATATGGATATGATCGGTCGCCTGAATAGTGAACGGAAACTGGCCATCAGCGGTATCGGGACTTCTCCACTATTTGACCGAACGATCGATAATATCAAAAACCCTGTACTTAGCATAAAAAAGGATTCTTCCGGTCTCGGACCCTCTGATCATGCATCGTTTTATAATTCGGGGATACCTGTCCTGGCCTTTTTTACTGGCCAGCATAGCGACTATCATAAACCTTCTGACGATCACCAATTTATCAATTTGTCCGGCACCTATGATGTATCAAGATATATGTATGAAGTAGTAAGATTGCTGGACAAAGAATCCAAATTGCCCTTCCTTAAGACCCGAGACGAGTCTCAGACCAGGATGGCTTTTACTGTCACGCTTGGTGTGATGCCTGACTACCTTTATGATGGGAAGGGATTGAAAATAGATGGTGTCAAAGATGGCAAACCTGCCGCCATAGGTGGAATACAAAAAGGAGATATTGTCATCAAAATGGGCGCACTAGACATACCCGATATGCAGGCGTACATGAAATGTCTGTCGCTTTTCAAACCAGGGCAAACAGTTGATGTGGTGTTTTTGCGTGATGGAAAAGAAATTTCACAAAAAATCACTTTTTGATGTCAAATATTTTGTTTGAAGAAAAACAAAAAATGGATAACATCTGGGCGCTAACGATATTAGCTCTGGTGAGTGTAGTCAACTGGATATTATATTTTATGATGGGTTACGAAGAGATGACTTTTTTCTATACCAGCCTACTTGTCGCATCTATATTGAGTTTTATCATAAGCAAGTTGACGCTTTATACTAAAATATCTCCCACTACACTCTATTACAAACTAACACCTTTTCATTTTCATTACTCCACCATCAGCCGATCAGATATCGTCGATGGCAGCATCAGGCAATATAAGTGGTTTAGCGAATATGGAAGAAGGGGGAAAGCTAAAGGCAAATCAGGCAAGGCTATCACCATCAGTGGCAATTTTGGGTTGCAATTGAAGCTAAAATCAGGAGAGCTCATACTTTTTGGTACCAGCCAACCTGAAAAATTAAAGGATATACTTAAAAAAAATTGGAAAATTGGATGAGTTATCGATTACCGAAGTGGTAGAATCAGAAATAGGTGAGCTATTCGCACTGATGAAAAAAACTTTTTTAGATGCCTTTGAAAAAGACAATACCAAAGAGGATATACAGCTGTATTTGACAGAAAAATTAAATAACGCCCAAGTGGCCAAGGAATACCATGAGACTAACTCCAAATTTTATTTTGCAAGAATAAAAGGTCATATCATAGGATATCTAAAGTTAAATTATGATAAATCTCTGACTGACACTGATTCCAAATCATTAGAAATAGAAAGAATCTATATCGCCCAAGAACATCAAGGTTATAAATACGGTCAAGTACTTTTAGATTTTGCTATAGATAAGGCTAAGGAAATAGGTACATCCAATATTTGGTTGGGTGTGTGGGAGAAAAACTCAGATGCCATTCGATTTTACCAGAAAAATGGTTTTGAAATTTTTGATCAATACACTTTTCTATTAGGTCGAGACAAACAAACGGATCTTTTGATGAAATTGCTGATATCATAATCCTACTTTCAAATAACTTTGAAACAAAAAACAGTCTAAAATATGGGTTGTACTCAAAGTATTTCATGTAAATTAGTGCCATAAAATAAAAAGTATGGACTTGTACGATGAAGTATTTGAAAATAATTAAAAATGGGTCGAAGATAAAATATCAGTAAATACTGACTATTTTACGCACCTGTCAGAAGGTCAAAATCCAGAAATTCTTCACATTGGGTGTAGTGACAGCAGGGTCACCGCAGAAGATATGACTGGCATCCAACCCGGTCATATGTTCGTACACCGA
This sequence comes from Saprospiraceae bacterium, assembly GCA_049289435.1. Lineage (GTDB taxonomy): Bacteria > Bacteroidota > Bacteroidia > Chitinophagales > Saprospiraceae > OLB9. The sequence goes on from JBATLS010000148.1 coordinate 3,920, forward strand.
AATATAGCCAACTTAGTACCCAACAATGATGGTTCATCTGCATCAGTCGTCGAATATGCGGTGGCTCATTTGGGTGTAAAACATGTGGTCGTATGTGGACATTATTACTGTGGAGGTGTCAAAGCAGCCATGCAGGCACAGGATCTCGGCATACTCAACCCTTGGCTCCGAAATATCAGAGATGTATATCGAATCCACAAAGATGAACTAAAGCAGATCACCGACAATACAGAAAAATATAATAGGTTGGTAGAGCTAAATGTAGAAGAACAGTGCATCAATGTCATCAAGATGGCCGACGTCCAAAAGTCTTATATCCATCAAGGATTTCCTATTGTACATGGGTGGGTTTTTGATGTGCACAGTGGCAGATTGATAGACTTAAAGATCAATTTTCCAGAAAAACTCAAATCCATCAGAGAAATTTATGATTTGGGAACATTAAATCAAACTGCAAAATGAATCCCGATGGTTACTTCAACATTAGATGAATTGGGTCCACACTGCAAGTCAAAAATAAAGAAATACGACGAAGTCTCTAAGAGTATGTTTAAAATATACTTTTCGGAGCAGTCTCAAGTAATATTAAAATGTAAATCATTACAGTTTTGGTCAGAATGTTGAAATTTTGAATAATAAACTCATTTTGACATAAGCATCACTTGTACATAAATTAGGAAGTTTATTCTGTCTTGTATTCGTGATCATCTGGATTACTTTCTTGCCGTGGATATAACTTGGAAAATAACCATCCAAATATCATAGCCACCAAAAATGAAGGTGCCAACACATCTATAGCCACAAAATACTTGCCTATCCCATCCAGATTCTGGCAGACAAACTTCAAAAGAATGACAGAAATAAAGCCTGAAATCATAGAAGCTATAGCTCCTTTTTCAGAGTATCCTTTCCAAAAGATGCTCAAGATAATCACAGGGCAAAAAGTAGCTGCTATCCCCGACCACCCAAAGATAATCACCCAAAACACTTGTCTTTCGGGTGAAAGAAGGGCAATAGCCATAGCCAATCCCAGAGCTACAGCAGCCATAATGACGGTTACGGTCCTGGATAGTTTGGTCAGTTGATCATCTCTGATTTCGGGATGGAATATTTTTTGATAAAAATCTCTGGTAATGGCACTCGATGCTATGATAAGTAATGAATCAATCGTGGACATGATCGCAGACAGTACTATGGCAATATAGATGGCCACCAATATATTGGGAAGAAAGTTTTCTGTCATCATGCTGAGTACATCAGTAGCTCCTATACCGAACACGGCTTCAGGGTCTTGTCCTTCTGAAGTAAACAGCACTCTCGCCAAGATGCCAATGGACACAGCCGCAGCATCAGTCAATAGCGTGAATACTATAGCTACCCATCTCCCCTTAT
>JBATLS010000149.1:0-4330 GCA_049289435.1 Saprospiraceae bacterium
ATTTTATTCAAATATTGCTGTATCAATTTGCAATAAAATATTTTTAATAATATAATTTTGCACATGATTATTATCTACTTGCCTTTACCTTGGATCAATACTAATACGGTATAAAATAAAATTTTTATATCCAGACCCAAAGACATATTTTCGATGTAAAGAATGTCAAATTTTAGTCTCTGAATCATCTGCTGCACATTGGAAGCGTAGCCGTATTTGACTTGACCCCAGGACGTGATACCAGGTCGTACCCTGAGTAAGTGCTTATAATGCGGTGCTTGCTTGGATATTAAATCAATATAATATTGCCTCTCTGGACGGGGTCCTACTATTGACATGTCCCCCTTGAGTACATTGATAAATTGTGGTATCTCATCCAGACGCCATTTTCTCATTATTTTACCCCAGGGAGTGACTCTATTGTCTTCTTCGCTTGATAGTTGTGGGCCTTCGTCTTCAGCATCTTGATACATAGATCTGAACTTTAGGATATTAAATGGTTTGCCGTTGAGCCCGATTCTCTTTTGACGATAAAAGATGGGGCCGACGGACGAAAGCTTGACCTTGATCAAAGTAAACATGATCAATGGAAATAATATGATGATGGAAACTATGCTTATAAAGTAATCAATAAATCTCTTGATAATTTTCTGCCAATTGGGCATGAGTTCCTGTTCGATTTCTATCAAAACTGCTCCATAAATATGGTTCATTTTGACACTACCGAGCATGATGTCATAGGTATCTGGAATTACCTTAATCAACATCTGGTCTGAATAATCAAACAAAGTGTCCAAAACGCTCTTGAGCTTGTCGTGTTCAGATGTCTCCACAGCAATAATGACTTCTTCAATAGTATTTTCAATCAAAACCTGATCGATGTCTCTGATTTTACCCAGTTTGGGTAGGTATGATTCCAATTCATTTCGGCTTCTTCCATTGCTATCTATAAATCCCACAAACTTATGGCCTAAACTATATGGCCTGCTGGTGATTTCAGAATACAGGTCCACAGCATTTTTATTGCCCCCTATGATCAATGTATTGTAATGCACTTTCCCTTTGCGAAGTCTTTGGTTTGCTACAGTAAGAATGATCATTCTAAAGAGTGACGTGATCGAAAAGTGCAGTATAAACAGCCGGCTAAAAAGTGAAAAATAGGAAGTATATTGGAGGGCCGAATCATCCATCAATATGGTAAAAAATAGTAATAAGACACCAAGAAACGATGTGAAAAAAGTTTTTTTGAGCGTGTCATATCGCGAATAACGGTAGATATCTTTGTATTTGTCAAATATAGAATAGATGATCATCCAGATGAGTGGAATCAATATCAATCCTTGCCAAAGACGAGGTTCCTGTACAATATCACTCAGGGATAATCCCGGACTCTCCAGATGTTTTCTATAAATGTAAAATAAAGCCCACGCTATAAACGCAGAAATGAAATCTCCCAATCTGTATATGATCAATTCTTTTCTTCTTTGTTCGTTCATGATCGATTAAAAATGCAGGTGCTTGATATTGTCGATCAAAATCGAAGATTGTGTACTTGCCCCGGTTTTTCTAAATCCAATTATCAGCCTGTATTCGTCATAATCTCTGGGCGAAAGCTTATCCGTGACGTCTATGTATATTTTATTCCAGACTGCTCTGGCCGGCACGAAAAGCACATACTCGGCCTTGATGATGCCATTGGTTGTTTTGGCTATTCCGACTGCTATTTCGCCATCGCCTTTATAATCAAGTTCTATATAGCTTTTTCCACGGGCATTTTGATTGTCAGCAATTCTTATGGTGGAGCCAACTTCCAAAGTGCTAAATGTATCAAATGAAACTTTTCCACATTTCTGCCCTATACTTGCATCACCACTTATGACCGAAATATTTGTCGCTGGATTGTTGTCAAAATCCAAGGAAAATACATTGGATGTTTCGAAACTCTCATTGATCGGCACTTTGGCATCCAAAATGTATTGAAAAACCAAAGGAATATTGATAGCTTCATTGGGTATCGGCTTGATCACTTTGACAATAGACCTATAAAAAGGATAAAATACGGGTGTATCATTCATTCCATTATTGCGAATTCCTGCGAGAATAGTGATTTCTGTATCATTGTCTGTGTTGATAAGGGGCACTCTGGCAGGAAGGGGAAATACACCCAGGATTTGTCCATCAGCAAATACCCAAACATCCGTAATCTTGTGGGTATCTGTCCCTCCAAGATCAGAAGTAAGTACCTGCGGATCTCTTAAATCGAGAAATGAAGGTATTGGCTGATCATTGTCTGTGAGCGTACATGACAAACATTGAACTAAAAAAATTAGCAAAACAAAACCAGATATATTTCTCATCATACACTCATAATTTTACTTTGAATGATATTTGCCAACTTTAGTGCTTTGTACCCATCTTCAATCGTCACCAGAATAGGTTTGTCATTCACTACAGATTCGTAAAAGTCATTCAACTCATCTTCAATCGCATTATTTTTCATGATTTCTGGTGACTCTACTATAATACGTTTGAAACCGTCATTTGTATGTATGGTCATACCAGAAAAATCATCATCTTCGATATGGTCTTCTATTTTGATGACTTGGGCTTCTTTACCTAGAAAATCGAGACTGATGTAAGCATCGTCCTGAAAGAGTCTGATTTTTCGCATATTTTTCATACTAATCCTACTGGCAGTCAGATTGACCACTGCCCCACCCTCAAATTCTATGCGAGCATTGCAAATATCAGGAGTTTTGCTCACGATACATACTCCATTGGCTCTCACATCTATGACGGGCTCTTTGATAAGACTTAAAATAATGTCTATGTCGTGAATCATCAGATCCAGCACTACTGATACATCTGTACCTCTGGGATTGAAAACAGCCAGTCTATGTGCTTCGATAAACTTTGGTTTTAGCTCAATGTCTTTGAGAGACCTGATCGCTGGATTGTATCTTTCTACATGGCCTACCTGAGCTTTCACTTTATACTCGGTGGCAAGCTGAACCAACTGCTCTGCCTGAGCTGATTTTTCAGTCAATGGCTTTTCAATAAACACGTGTTTGCCCCTTCGTATAGCTGCTTCCGCAATCTCAAAATGGTAAGAAGTCGGACTAACAATATCCACACAATCTACAATGTCTAGCATGGAGTCTAAAGAGGAGAATGACTCAATACTATATGTTTCTTTAACCAGCTCACGTGTCTTTGGATCAGGATCGTAAAATCCCACCAATTCAAATTTAGTATTTAATAAACAATTTAGGTGAATCTTACCCAAATGTCCAGCACCTGCCAATCCTATCTTCAATCCTAAATAGTTTATATGTTTTTTAAAATAACCCCCATCACAGTGATCAGTACCACCAAAAAAATCCCAATGGCTAATGATTTTTTGATGTGGCCCACAAATGACAAAATTTCATTCTTAAATTTAGGATACTTGGCCAAGATTTCGACTTCCATTTTCTGATTGTTAAAAATATGGGAAGAATTGAATTCAACTTGATTTTGCACCAGTGTTTTATACACTTTTAAGACTTTAACCCTAAAGTAGATATTTAGAAACAAAAGGGCCAAAAAGATGCCTATGATTAAAAATATAAGAAGATCACCCATACTTGTCATTCGAAATAAAATGCAAAATTAGCAAATTTACCCTTCATAGCCTATACTTAAAGTAAATTAAATTGATCAACTATAATAATCACCAGAATGCAAATTCATAAACGTGACTATTTGATTCTGTTGTACTTTTTTAATATTTTCACCAGCAAATCATGAGGTATAGCATGGGAAGTATTGCCATTGATGCCCGCCATGGTGTCTGCGGCTACCATAGCATTGATGATGGCTTCTTCTGCGGCTTGCACTGTAGCCTCCAGGACTGGATTGATCAAATCATTGGGTAGATGGATGACCTCTGATATTTCTTCTCGTTGGAAAGCTGTGGGATTGGCCGTAGAAAAAGCGATAAAAATATCTCCGGAACCATTGGAGCCAACTCCACCCACAAGGCCTATGCCAAGTGAAACTCTTTGGACTACTCTCTTGAGTTGATGTGGCAGCAATGGAGCATCCGTGGCCACGACGACTATGATAGAGCCGTCACCTTCCTGGATGTACGAAGGGGCTGCTTTGAGTTCATTGTTGAGGGTGTCTAATAATTCCATTCCAACAGGGACACCAGCTATTTTTAGGTGATTTTTCCTGCCAAAATTAGCCTGTACCAAAACTCCAAGTGTATATGTCGAATCTTTTATTCGGAATACTCTGGATGAGGTGCCTGTACCACCTTTAAATCCCAGGCATATCATGCCAGTCC
>JBATLS010000150.1:0-2096 GCA_049289435.1 Saprospiraceae bacterium
GTGATACCGTGCTTAGTGCCTGGTTTCTTAATGTTATTAGTACCAATACTAGGATGGTTTTTTTTTAGCCAATCCCTAACAACATTGTCACACAACCCAGTATTATGCACCACAACCCCAAATTCCCCAACCAAAAAATTATGTAAATCCTTCACTTCCAGATTATACACTGCTTCACTTCCTGCCTTCATTTCAGTCTTGGTTACCGTAGCTTCTCCCAAACCATTCGGCAGGCAGGCATTATAAGTAAGTACTTTCTCACCTACTTCAAGCTCTCCAGCTAGTCGCCAGTCATTGTGAGTAGTAGAGAATATCGGATGATTATAAGTGACCCCTAAAGTAGTTGTCGAAGCTGCGATCCGGTTGGTCGCAGTTCCCGCACTATCGAGTGATTTCGTATCACTCGATTTTCTTCCTTCGTCAGAAATCGTTAGGTCATATACTTGATCGCTGTGATGGATAAACAAACCTGTAACAGGTTTCCACTCATAGCCGTCTCCCGGATCTGACTCAGGTTTTTTTTGCGGTAGTATATGTTTGATCGATGTGATCTTAAAAGGCCCTGATATACCTTGCTCAGGCAAATTCATATTTACGATGCCATTGACTACATAACCATGATTTGTAATCCAATCTTGATGCATTGCAAGATGACAAACGGACGTAGATTGTACACCTTCAAATGAAACGGCATTCCAATCGGTGTCATTGATTTCGTAGAGGTCTCTTAGCTTTTGCTCTTGACTTGTGTAAGGATCGCCATTCATCAAGTCAGTATAGACATTATCGCTAGTTGATGCTGTCAAATGATAGCTTGAGTTTACGGTTTTGTTTGCAAGTGCATAATCGAATAGTTGGACGTCTTGGATAGGTACTGGCGTAATGATTGGCATTGCAGCTAAGGCCAAGCCATATCCAGTATTCTTAAAGCATTTGTCTAAGCCGAGCCAAGTTTGGCTCGGTTCGCAATCTATGAAGCCATTTCGCATGGCTTCATTTTGGTCTTGTAGACCAGATCGATCGCTCTTCCCAGCCATTAAGACAGGGGTGTTCATACATCCAAAAAATGACAATAATATTTGGATCAGGTATTTCATTAAAACAAAGATATTAAATTTTACTCATCAACGAACTCGATGAAGAAGAAAAAAATATCCTTCTAAAACTCATCGAGACTTTCGTCTCTAAAAAAAGATTTAAAGATTATTTGCAACAAAATATTGCTACGTTGTAAAAAACAACAATAATACTTAAAGGCGGCATTGAACTGATTCAATAAAGTCAATATGTAAATTGCTAAGCTCTTCTATAATTTTCTCAAAATCAGATGAAGAAGTCGCAATTGGAAATTTATATTTTACCTTACTCTCAAAGTTCTCATCAATTAGCATTGCCATGCCACTAAGACTTTCGTTTAACCTAAAATCAAAGTTGTCGGTCCAGCATGTATACATGCAATCAATAAAGCCGTAATTATAAGAAAGTATAAATCTTAAATTTAAATCACCAAATCTATAATTCTTCAAAAAGAGTTTTTCTTTTGATGAAAATTCTAAATCTAGATTGTTCTCCTGTAACAATTCTTGTACTTCACCTTTTTTAAATGATTTACCGTTATCAAAATCTGTATATGCATTGCATATCTCTTTATAACGATTAACAAAATCTATTTCAGAAAATGACTTTAAAATTATGTCATTCATCATTCTGCCAAAAAGATTATATCTGTAATACCATATTCACTTTGAGCAATTGCTTTAAATGAAGCCAATTTCTGAGCTGACTGATTTGATGCAGGTACTTCAATAAAGTAATCTCCGCTTAACGGTGGTTCTCCTGGCATTTTTGATGAATTGACAGGTGTCCCTTTTTTGTATTTAGTAGTCAACTCATTGCAATAATTTCTCCAAGTTGATTCTTCGATTTGATCTAAATCTGTTGCTTTTCTTGAAATTATTTTCTCACCAGGAATATATGTATCTAGCCTTTTGCCATTACCGAGGTATATTTCACATTTGCTGTTTGTGTATTTAGCAACACCTTTTTTATTAAAAAAATTTCCACGCTTAAAAAGTGCTAAGACTTCAGGCCAAGTT
>JBATLS010000151.1:0-2993 GCA_049289435.1 Saprospiraceae bacterium
AGATATTTGAAATTTACCATTTTTTTATTCATTGCTGCACTTTTTAGTACTGGTTGTGTAAGTAAAAAGAAGTTGGCTGAGGCCAATATGGCGCTCGAAGCACAAAAAAGCTTACTTACCAGATGTGAGGATCGTACCAAAGATCTAGAGGCTCAAATCTTAGAGCTCAACAAAAAACTAGAAATGTCAAATACGAATCTTAAGACGGCTACTGAAAACTTAGCTTCTGCAAATTCAAAATTAAAATCATCTGAAGATCAAATGATGATATTGAAAAATAGCCAGGGCAATCTTTTGGATCAGTTGAATACCGCTTCGGTAATCAATAAGGCAGGAGCTGAAAGCATTCAGAAATCTTTGGAAGCCATCAGTCAGCAAAGCTCTTATATCAGAGAATTGACTAAAACCATGCAATATAAAGACTCTGTAAATCTTGCTTTAGCACTTAACCTTAAGAAGTCCCTTAGTGATTTTAACGATTCAGACGTCACCATCGAGGTAAAAAAGGGGGTAGTGTATATCTCTCTTTCTGACAATATGTTGTTTAAGACTGCGTCTGCAACTATTAACTCTGGAGCAGATAAGGTGTTAGCTAAAATAGCTGGAATTCTAAATGATCAAAGTGATCTGGACATCTTGGTAGAAGGGCATACTGACAATGTTCCGATTGCTACCGAATGTCTGGACGACAACTGGGATTTGAGTGCAAAGAGAGCAACCTCTGTGGTTCGTGCACTTCAAACTAAATACAAAGTAGATCCTACCAGAATGACTGCAGGTGGTAGATCAGAGTTTATACCTAAGGATTCAAATGCAAATGCAGCTGGAAGAGCCAAAAACAGAAGAACTGAAATCATCGTACTTCCTAAATTGGATCAATTCTTCAAATTGATGGAAGCTCCAAATGCTCCCAAATAATAGCATTCAAATAAATAATAAATAGTAGATAAGGGGAGTAATTGGGTTTACTTCCCTTTTTTTTAATGATTGAAACTAATATGCAGCTATCTATAACTATATCTATAAATACGTAAAAGCCAATCTGTTAAATTTAGCAAAGCAAACTAGCGATGCGAATTTGACATATTTATGCTAGTGATAATAAGAGTATGTTTAAATTTTCATGTTTGAGCGAAAGCGAGCAAATTTAATTTTAGACAAGGTATATTTTGCAGTCGTAGCTGGCAGTTACAACGAAAAATATAACGCAGTATAAAATGAAATTTGCCGCTTGCAGACAAATGATGGAATTTTAAACATACTCTAAACTACTTATAAGCCGAGTAGCTTTTGCCGATAATATGACAACGAATTTTAATCCCTTAGGACACTTTTCTTACGGGGTTAATCTGTTGACAGTGACCCTAAATATACCATCAACAAAAAAGCCAATCTGTTAAATTTAGCTAAGCAATCGAGCGATGCGAATTTGACAGATTTATGGTATTTTAATATCGATACCAGTCTCTACTTTTTTAGTAAATCATAACTGTATTTTACCACTTTGAGTATTCTTTGCCCTGTTTTGGGGTTTAAATTCTTTAGGTAAATATCTACATCAATGACTTCTGATGCATCTTTTTTACCACTATCAAAGGAGACATGTATCACGCCTTTATCTCCTGGCTTGATTTTATGGCGAGGATAATCCAATGTAGTACAATCACAGCCCGCAGCTACGTCGATTTCTATCACATCAGTACCTGTGTTGGTAAAAACAAAATCAAATTTCTTGACATCACCTTTAGTTACCTTACCTATATTTATATTTTCACTGTCGAAAGTCATGTGAACGCCGTCCACTTTTTTTACACCGGCATTTGAATTGGATGTTTTGTTTTGAGCACTGATTGATCCTACTGTCATCATTAATCCTAGGATGATCAACATATTAACTAACTTCATATCTCTCATTATGTTTTTATTTTAGACGGTGCAAAGATCAAAAAAGTTTCACATATATAGTCTTATGGTTATGTTAAAGTCAGCATAGATAAAAATATCCTTCTATGACTACCGCATATCAACGATACAATTTAAATAAATGGGGAGTGAATAAAATAATATTGCATTTTTACAGCCATTCTTTATTTTGGTCATTCAAATATTTTGTAATTTTATGACATTCAAAGTGATTTGATATTTTGAAGTGATTTAAAAGTCGGATGGATAAAAATTTGCTTTGAATAGACATTTTTGTGAAATTTCTTAAATTTAAAATATGAATGTAACATATGTAAGTGCGGAGTGTTATCCCATAGCCAAAGTTGGTGGATTGGCAGATGTCGTCGGCTCTATACCAAAGTATCTCGGACGGATCGGTGTACAAACATCTGTGGTGATACCCGCCTATCAAATGCCATGGTTCGAAGGCAAATTATACCGCATCGTTCATGAAGGTTCTTTTCATTTGGGTGCTGAGCACCTCCGTTTTGAAGTTCGGTATTATATCAATGACATACTTGGATATCCATTTTACACGATACACATCCCTTCAAAGTTTGACCGATTCGGGGTGTATGCCGGAAAGGATGGGCACTACTTTGGCGATGATCTCGAACGAAATATAGCTTTTCAACGATCTTTTTTAATGTGGATTCGGGATGGCAATCATGAGGTTGACATTGTCCACTGCCATGATCATCATACGGGACTTATACCCTTTATGATGAAATATGCGTATGAATTTCAGACATTATCAAAGATTCCTTCAGTATTTACCATCCATAATGAGCGATATCAAGGAGCATTCGGTTGGGGAAAACAATACTTGCTGCCACAATTTGATTCGTGGAAGAGTGGATTGCTGGAGTGGGACGGAGTTATAAATCCATTGGCATCAGCAGTAAGGTGTGCTTACAAAGTCAACACCGTCTCACCAAATTACATGAATGAATTAAAAAATGAATCTTTTGGTCTCGAAAATTTGTTCCGGGCAGAATCCTGGAAATGTTCAGGCATCTTAAACGGAATAGACAATGAAGTGTGGGATC
>JBATLS010000152.1:0-2551 GCA_049289435.1 Saprospiraceae bacterium
AAACCTGCCTCGCCTACCAACGGTCAGGCAGGCGCAGCCATAGCCGTAGCTACGGCGAGTATTTTTAACGCAGATATTCGGAAAAAGAACCACATTTAATTAAGTTCTTTATCTGGACAGAGCACTATATACCATTTATTAATTATAACGGGCATCTTTGGTCTATACAAATAAAACTATATTTTTGTAGCCAAAACGAGAAGTACATTCAACTCCTTATAGATTTTTAGGTTAAAGCATAAAACAAACAAATATTCTCTCAATCACCAATAAGTTAATATAAAAGATATCAGAATATATGGAGGCAAACAATCAGATTTCGAAACGCTGCAGAGAAGTCCTATTAGATGGCACCTGGATCGCAAATACAAATTTTCAGGATCAACTCAGTGATGTGACCTGGGAACAGGCACAAATGAAATTCGGCTCTCTAAATTCTATTTTGGCACTGACATTTCATATCAATTACTACCTTGCCGGAATGCTCCAGGTGTTTGAAGGCGGCACCCTGGATATTAGAGACATATACAGTTTTGATTATCAACATATTGCGTCAAAGGATGATTGTGAAAAGTTGTTGACTCAGTTTTTTAAAAATGCTGAACTCTTTGCCGAGCACGTTGCCCGCTTTTCCGAATACAAGCTTGAAGAATACTTTGTAGATCCCAAATATGGCAGCTATCGAAGGAATATTGAAGGTATGATAGAGCATAGTTATTATCATTTAGGGCAGGTATCTCTTTTGAAAAAAATGATTTCTGACCCTCCATACTAAAACAAAAAATCGTATTTTGACCACTTTTTAAAGAAGTATCCTTTTCGCATATTTCCCTGACATAATTAATTGAACAATATGAAAAGCAAAATATCGACGGATCAAATAGATGCCCTCCTCCAAACATTAGAAAAGAGATTTCAGAAATATCCAAATAGGCACAAAGGCATGTCATGGAACAATGTGCTATCTAAATTAATGTCAAATATCGAAAAGATAAATACTCTGCAAGAGATGGAAAACACTGGAGGCGAGCCCGACGTGGTAGGATATGATGATGTGTCGGGTGAGTATATTATATATGATTGCTCGGAGGAGAGTCCCAAAGGTCGGCGGAGCTTGTGCTATGATGATCAAGCTTTGGACGACCGCAAAGAAAACAAGCCAGATGGAAGTGCTAAGGGGATGGCCGCATCGATGGGTGTCCAATTATTGACAGAAGAGCAATACAGGGAGTTGCAGAAACTGGGTAAATTTGATATGAAGACTTCAAGCTGGCTGGATACGCCGAAAGCAATCCGAAAACTAGGTGGTGCTATATTTGGTGATTGCCACTACGACCATGTATTTAAGTATCACAATGGTGCTCAGTCCTACTATGCCGCCAGGGGATTTCGAGGTAGTCTGAGAGTCTGAATTAACATATTTTACACTGTTCAAAAAAATATCACATGAAGTATCCTATTCATTGTATGATCATAATTTTGTTACTATCAATGACTAATGTTTTTGGCCAACAAATAGAATTTAAATCCAGCAGCAGATATGTATTGGGTGGCAGTAAATCAAAAACCGCATCTATTGGCGTAGGTGATATAGTGATACGTCCAAGTAATTCATCAAAATAATTGCCTCCACCAGCTTCTTTAAGTCTATCATCATTCATGGCAAAGCCCTTGATCAAATACTCTTTGATAAGTGCAGTAGCCCATTTTCTGAACTGTACACCTCGATGTGATTTTACCCTGTAGCCGACAGATATGATCACATCCAGATTGTAAAAAGCAACTGGTTTATCTGAAAAAGCAATATGCATTTTTTGCATATTGCTTTCCATATCCAATTCTCCTTCGCTAAAAATATTTTTAATATGACGTGATATCACAGACTGATCTCGTTGAAACAACAAAAAAATCTGCTCCTGTGTAAGCCAAACGGTATCATTCTCAAACCTGGTTTCGATCTTTGTTTGACCATCTTCCGTCTGATATATTAATATTTCTGAATCCATAATTATTACTTTTTCTTGAATCTATCTTATAATCAAAATCATATAAAATCACATATATCAGCTTATTCAGGTTTTCAGACATCTTCATCTAAAACTTCATATAAAATGTCTAAACTTTATCTATTTAGTTAATGCTCCTTAAACTCATATTAATCAAATTGTCAATGTTTTATCTATATTAAATAATTAAATATTTATGTTTTAAATGACTTTAAGCTATTAATAAATGTCTAAACTTAGCTGCAAATAATGTCTATACATTGTTTTTAGACATTTCCCATGTTTTCCCAACAATCCTAATAACACCATTTTTTCTAAGGGTTTGTAGATTGTTTTTAACCTTGTTTTTCTTCTGCTCTAAACTTAGAGTATGTTAAGCAATCCAAAATTATTTTTTGAAAGTAATCATCATCAATACCTCTTTGTTTGATGTATGTTCCTCTTTCATCTGTAGCTTTTGCCACCGAAGCAGAGATGTGGAAGTTTGGTTTTCTGCCTTCTATCAGTCCCTTATTCTTCAATAACATTGCATCCTTATCATTGAT
>JBATLS010000153.1:0-8609 GCA_049289435.1 Saprospiraceae bacterium
ATTTGTTTTTTATTCAATCCGGCATGACCTGCCAATATATCTATTAATACTCCGGGATGGATATTGTCTATTTTACCTATATTGACAAAATAAGTATCCATATGTGGGTTGCTCTGATAAGTGCCACGCTGTGACCGGTCTGATCTACCACTATCGCCTTTTTTGCCACGATCTCCTCCACGGTCCGATCTGCCTCTGTCGTCTCTGCCCCTTCCCCTATCGTCTCTTCCTCTGCCTCTGTCCTCTCTTTTGTCTGCTTGATGCGAAACATTCAGGTCATCTTTTTCGACCTTTTTATACAGTTTATTGAACTCCAGTGCCAATACTCTCTCCATCAACTCTTGCTTGCTCAATGACTCCAGTGTCTCAGCAGCTTTGCTGATCAACTCTTCATTTAGCTCAATTGTATCAGTATTCAGGACTTTTTCGGTCCATTTTTCGAGCTTTTTGCTGTACATCTGAGATTGGAGGGGTACTTTTATATGCTTGATATCGACTCCAATGGTTCTTTCGAAAAATCTGATCCTCCCTATATCTTGCTGGGTCACTATAGCCAGAGAAGTTCCTTTCTTGCCAGCACGTGCAGTTCTTCCACTCCTATGTGTATAATATTCGGGGTTTTCAGGCAAAGAGTAATGTACTACGTGTGTCAACGAATCTACATCAATACCACGTGCAGCTACATCTGTGGCTACCAATATGGGTGTAGTCTTATTTCGAAACTTAGCCATGACTGCGTCTCTTTGAGATTGGGACAGATCCCCGTGTATGGCCTCGGCTCTATACCCTTCTTTCTCCAGATAATCCGCCAACTCTTGGGTATCCATCTTGGTTTTGCAAAATATCACCCCATAAAAATCGGTCAGGTAATCAAGTACTCGCTTGAGCGCAGCTTCTTTGTCGTGCCTGTTGACATAAATATATTTGTGATCTATATTTTCGTTGGTCTTGCTGTCTGATTGTATCCTGACTTCCAGAGGATGCTCCATATAGGTACCGACTATCCGTCTGATCTCAGCTGGCATAGTAGCTGAAAACAACCAAAGTACTTTTTCTTCGGGGGTAAATTCCAAAATTTTGTCAATATCTTCCTGAAATCCCATATTGAGCATTTCGTCAGCCTCATCAAGGACAAGGAAGTCTAATTTGTCGAGCTTGATGGCCTTTCTATCAATAAGATCCTGAAGACGTCCTGGTGTGGCTACCAATATATGTGGTACATTTCTCTTTAGATCTCTGATCTGGCTGGTAATGGGGGTACCTCCATACACTACATTGGTACGAAGTCCTTTTTTGTATTTGCCAAAATTTTCTAATTCTTTAGCTATCTGCTGTGCCAGCTCTCTGGTAGGAGCAAGTATCAACGCAAATACATGATCAATCGATGTGTCCAGAAAGTGTATAAGTGGTAAACCAAATGCCGCAGTTTTACCTGTGCCCGTCTGAGCGAGTCCGATAAAATCGGGCTTATTTTCTATAAGTGAAGGTATAGATTTGCTTTGAATTTCTGTGGGTGTGACAAACCCTATTTCCTCAAGAGATTGCAATATTTCACTGCTGAGGCCTAAATCTTTAAATGTTTGCAATGTAAAATTTTATTTGAAGCCGCAAAGATAAGCATTTATTTTGCAACGACTAATTAAAATTGCATTACCAACTATTTTTCCAATGTAGCATATTCTCTAAAAGTGATCATTCGCTGTGATGATTCATCCCACAGCTTATTGGAAGCTAACTTAAGGCTGTCCCAAAATGTCAAAATAGTCACGTATTGATTGACCCACTGATTGTCAGCCAATGCCTTCTTGAGATTGTAATTTGGTATGGCTGGATTCAGATGGTGTATGTGATGAATTCCAATATTTCCAGTTAGCCAATTGAACACACGAGGAACTTTGTAATAAGTACTACCTCTCAGAGCTGCAGTAAGGTAATCCCATTTATCCATCCATTGTTTGTACGCTTCTTCGTGCTGATGCTGCACGTAAAAAAACCAAATAGCAATCACCGAAAATAGTGCTACAATAGTAAAATGTGTCAATAAAAATTTGCCCCAACCCAAAAAGTAGCCCAGCGCAACAAAAATTATGGTAAGTATGATGTTATTCAACCACAACCTCCATTTCTCATTTTTAAAAACATCCAGTTTGATAGACGGTATTCTATTGTGAATGACTACGTAGTAGATAGGCCCTAAAATGAACATCACCAAAAATGAACGATACAGTCTATACTTAAACTTGCCCCAAGATGTCAATGATCTATACTCCACTACAGTAAGTGTGTTGATATCTCCAATGTCACGCATCTCTAATTGCCCATTGTGAGAGTGATGCAAATGGTGCGACTTAGCCCAATAATGATAAGGGATGGTACTAAATATAGAACATATATACCCAACCATAGCTCTAGCCTTGCTGTTGCTCAGAAATGTCCTGTGACCACAATCATGCTGAATGATAAAAATTCTGACCAAAAAGAATGAATTTACTATCCCCAGCAAAAAAGTAATCCAATAACTATAATCTAAGGAATAGTACATCAATACCCAAATAGCCAAAAAAGGTCCAAAAGAATTGATAATTTGAATGATCGCTTTTGATTTGCTGGTCTTGGTATATTGAGAAAACGACTTGAGGAGGGATTTATCAATCTTAATATTATTCACGGATGAAGATTTATATATTTAATTTGAGGCACAAAATTAACCAAAAAACCTCAAAGCAAATAACATTGTTTTGAAATATCAAATAAATCTTTTTTTTGATCCGGGATATGTGACAAAATTTCACGTAAAAAAGCAAATAGTTTGTCCGCCTTCATCTTGATGTATAAGAAGTGATTTAAACATACTCTAAAAACAAAAGAGTACATTGTATCGTTACATTTCAAAATCATACAAAGTGAAAAGCCGTCGCCATTTATTCATATTCCTTATCATATTCTGTCTCCAAAGCTGTTATAGTTTTAAGGGCATTGCGATACCACCAGACATCAAAACTTATTATGTAGATAATTTTTTGAATAATGCGGCCTCTGCTCCTGGTGACGTCAATCAAAGATTTTCGGAATCATTGAGGGCCAAGATCAGAAATGAATCCAGACTAATATACCGTGAACAAAATGCAGATATTGAATTCTCAGGTACTATATCAGAATTTCGGCTGACTCCAGAAGCGCCGCAGGCTGGTAATACTGTCGCACTAAATAAACTTCAAATATTCGTCTCTGTCAATTATGTCAATCATAAAGATGAATCAAAAAACTGGAATAATAAGCAGTTTTCTTTTTTTAGGACCTTCGAAAGCGATCAAGATTTTATCAGTATCCAGGATAATCTGATCACCGAGATATTCAAGCAGCTAATGGAAAATATTTTTAATGAGGCATTTACTGGTTGGTAAGATAGCAGATACGAAACACGATTTAAAAATATCCCACTATCACTTCGATAAAATATAAAATCAAGAAAGGGCTTGATAAGCTATAAAAGATGTTACATATGCCATAATACCCATAAATAAAAACTGAATGATGGGCCACTTCCAGCTGTTGGTTTCTTTTTTGGTGACGGCCAGAGTACTCATACATTGCATGGCAAATACATAAAATAAAAGCAGTGACACAGATGTGGCAGTGTCATACACTTTCTCCCGGCTTCCTGGTCTAAGTTCGGCTGCCATCTTTTGTCGTATGGTTTTTCCATCACTTTCGCTGCCAATACTATAGATGGTCGCCATAGTGCCGACAAATACCTCTCTTGCTGCAAAAGATGTCAATAGAGCAATCCCAATCTTCCAGTCAAATCCTAATGGGGATATCAACGGTTCTATCCACTTTCCCATTTTGCCAATATATGAACTTTGTATGGCGTAAGACGCAACGAGATTATTCTTTTGAGTGTCGTCGAGCTTATTATTAAGTGCGATTTGTTCGGCTTGGATGGTTGACTTTTCGATCGCATCACCGGGTCCATAACTTGCCAAAAACCACAATATCAGCGAGATGACCATGATCACTTTGCCAGCACCTACGACAAAGGACATCACTTTTTCTTTGACAGAAATGATGATATTTTTCCACATAGGTGTTTTATAATTTGGCAACTCAATCATCAGAAATGAACTTTGATCTGACTTCAATATTTTTTTGAAAAAAAGTGCTGAAACAAATGCGCCGACAATTCCCATCATATACAAACCCATAAATGCCAATCCCTGAGTATTAAAAAGTCCTAAAACTCTTTGAGAAGGTACTGCAAATCCTATCAAAACAGCATATACTGGCAACCTTGCAGAACAACTGATCAATGGACTGACCAAAATAGTAATCAATCTCTCTTTATAATTGCTGATAGTTCTGGTGGCCATGATGGCTGGGATTGCACACGCACCACTCGAGATAAGCGAAACCATACTTCTGCCATTCATTCCAAATCGTTGCATGATGGCATCAAACATAAATACAACCCTGCTCATATAACCTGATTCCTCCAAAATAGCTATCAGAAAAAACAAGATAAAAATCTGTGGTACAAATACTAACACCCCACCTAGTCCAGCAAGCAGCCCATTGATAATCAAGTCCGACCACCAAACTTCAGGAAGCGTAGTGCCAATAAATTTGCCAGCCCAGGCAAATCCCTCTTCGATGAGATCCATAGGATAGGTGGCCCATGTAAAAATGGATTGAAACATCATAGTCATAATCAGAAAGAACAATATAGGTCCAAAAATCCGGTGAGTCACCCACTCATCTATCTTATCTGTAATCGATTTCTCGACTTTTGTAGATGAAGTCACCGTGCTGTGAGCTATGTGCACTATGTCATCATACCGACGCATGGTTTCCTGCACTTGCAGCCTAAGATTGTTGAATCCCGAACGCTCAATTAATTCACCAATAAAACCCTTTTGGTCAGCATGCAGATGGGTCAACCACTGATAATGATGTGCCAGTATTTTTGCATGATATAATTGGTCTGTGCCCAGGTACTTCATGATCCTTGACGCTACAAAAGTCTCCACATCATTCAATTTGTAAAGAGACTTTTCTAAAGGTTTACTTTTATTTTCTAAAAGAAAAATAACCTTATCCATCAGTATGTCAACACCAAAAGCACTCCGCACAGAGGTGCATACGATAGGGACATCAAGATATTTTTCAAGTGCTGGTAAGTGAATGGATTTACCTTCTTTTTCGGCAATATCAGTCATATTGAGCACAAATATCATCGGAATATTCAGATCCCTGATTTGCGATGCAAAAAGAAGATGCCTTTCCAACTGTGTGGCATCCGCTACATAGATCACCAGATCTGGATAGTTTTCGTCATTTGGATTAGTGATAGTATTGATTACAATCTTTTCCTCTGTAGAATTGGGATACAAACTATAGGTCCCCGGAAAATCAGTCACCTGGATTTCAAGGCCATTAGGAAATGAATAGATGCCAATTTTCTTTTCTACAGTAACCCCAGGAAAATTGGATACATCTTGCCTCAACCCAGTCAATAGATTAAATAAAGAAGATTTGCCTGAATTAGGATTGCCTAACAGCGCCACCTTAGGTCGGGAAGGCAGTGTCATATTCCGGCTTGTAAGTATATGGTGGCAGCTTCTTCCTCTCTCATAGCCAATTGATGTCCTTCCAGCTTCACGTAGTATGCCCCACCAAAAGGCGCTTTTCTAACCATGGTCACTTTTACTTTGGGCAATATACCCAAGCTTAGTAGTTTGCAAGTATAACTATTCTCATCCAATAATGATACATAAGCTGAGGCACCAGGTTTGAGATGTGCTAAGGTTATTCTGTTTTTCAAATTACTATTTAGACTAAATTCAAATTGCAAAGATAATTAACCTGTCATCTTTTAAAAATGTTTCGCACATTATTTACAGGTGATTTATATCATGTGGCTTTTTGAATGCAGAATGTTGTTATGTTGAATGTTGAATTTTGTTATGTTGAATACTTTTGTTCTTCCCTTTCTGCCTCATTCAACATTCAACCATCTGTCAAGCTATTTCAGGCACGCACAATTTGTATTTCGTAATTCGTCATTCGAACTTCCACATTCGTCATTCGTCATTCGTTCCGCCTAAGGCGGATATTTCGTAATCCCGCTAGCTATCCAGAGTAAATCGTAAATATATTAAATCTTCCCGTCCACCTTATTTCGCTTTATAAATTTACCATAGCCTTTGGGTACTTTGCATTCATTATTTTCTATTGCTACCTGGCCTCTCAATAACACTGTTTTTACTTTACCGGTCAATTCCCAACCCTCGTATCCGCTATAATCGACATTCATATGATGAGTTGTGGCCGAAATCGTATGCTTTTCTCTTGGATCTATAAGGACAATATCGGCATCACTTCCGACTGCAATAGTCCCTTTCTTGGGAAACATTCCAAATATTTTAGCTGCATTGGTACTGGTCACTTCTACAAACCTGTTCAGCGTAATTTTACCTTTTGAAACACCCTCGCTGAACAGCAATTCCATTCTGTTTTCGATGGCAGGATGACCATTGGGTATTTTTGAAAAATCATCTTTACCCATCAGCTTTTGATCCCAATTGAATGGACAATGATCCGTAGCTACTACTTGTACCAATCCTTGATTGATGCCTGCCCATAGTGTTGCCTGATCTTTTTTTTCTCTCAATGGTGGGCTCATCACCCATTTGGCCCCTTCAAAATTATCTTCATACAGAGATGCATCTAGTATCAAATACTGGATACAAGTTTCTACAAAAACGTTTTGGTTTCTTCGGGTTGCATTTCTTACTGCATTGAGTGCTCCTTCGCAAGTCAAATGAACGATGTAGCCCGGACATCCAGTATAATCTGCCATATCTACAAATCTGCCACTTGCTTCCGCTTCTGTCACTTCAGGCTGAGACAAATAATGATAAATAGGTGCCAACTTACTTTCCGACTTATGTTTTGCAATCAAAAAATCAATCATATCGCCATTGGTAGCATGAACATTGATCAGTCCACCGTGCTTTTTGACCTCCTGCATCAGCCCAATCATCTGCCGATCATCAATCATCAGAGCACCTTTATAAGCCATAAAAGTTTTGAATGATGTGATGCCTTCTTCTTCGATAAAGTGCTGGATTTCTTGTTTCGTATTTTCATTGAAATCAGTAACGGCCATATGGAAACTGTAGTCTCCTACCGCATTATTGTCACTTCTTCCCTTCCATTCTGCCAAAGCTGATTTCAAACTCTTGCCCTGTGTCTGTAGAATAAAGTCTATCACCATCGTAGTACCACCAAATAAAGCTGCTCTGGTTCCAGTCTCATAATTATCACTCGAATATGTACCCATAAATGGCATATCCAGATGCACATGTGGGTCAATACCACCCGGCATCACCAATAAACCTTGAGCGTCTATGACTTTATCAGCTTTTAGACCCAGATTTTCTCCTATGGTTTTTATGCTTTCCCCTTCTATATAGATATCAGCCGTAAAGTCTGCATCGGCAGTGATGATCCTACCGTTTTTTATTAATATACTCATTCCGACAGTTTTTTGTTGGTGATAGTAAAAATTGTACCCTGTAATATTAACAAGAGATTTCTGAATAGTATAGAAATAAATACATTTTTTCATTAATAATTTTCGATTTTTAAATAAAAAATTTTATATTAATATATATATAAATGTGTATGTTATTATATATTAGATAGTTAATAATGAACATCTGATTTATTAAGGTGATTAAACATTTAAAACAGCCACATAAAGTATGAATAGGATTAATAGATAAAATATGTTTGTAATATTTAAAATTATGGTACTAAAATACAAGACATACTCTAGTTAAGGGTTGGTGCCAATCAAAGGCAAAAAAATATTTATGAAAAAAATGACCATTCTTGCTAAAATAAAACATTGCTAAAGAATTATGTCATATATTTGTATCGACATTGAATTACTGGCTCAGAAGTGAGCCCATTTTATTCTTATTTTTATTCTTTTTTTTAATTTATTTTAATGAATATTTTTGTTGCAAAACTAAATTACAGAACATCTTCTGAAGCTTTAGAAGAACTTTTTGCTCAGTACGGCGAGGTAGTCTCCGCCAAAGTTATCATGGACCGTGATACGGGAAGATCTAAAGGATTTGCCTTTGTAGAAATGGGAAGTGAAGATGCAGGATTAGCTGCTATTGCAGGATTGAATGAAACACAATTTGAAGGTCAGACCATCGTCTGTAAAAAAGCAGAGCCAAGGCCGGCAAGTCCACCACGTAGAGATAACAATTTTAGACCAAGAGAGAGAAGATATTAAGTTATAGCAAAGTAAAATTGAATCTTTTGAAAGGCTTTCCAACATCGGAAAGCCTTTTTTTTTGGTTAAATATTAAGACAAATCCGAAAAGTTTATTTTTGCCACAAAGGCACAAAAACACCAAGAGTCACAAAGAATAGCGAATTGTAAATATTTGATATTCAATTATTTACGCACATTTTATACTTATAGAATATGAGGCATTTATCTATTTCTACCTTTTTGAATTGGAATCAATATTGGTTTTTAACCATTTTATCCCTTCAGATGTCTATTTTTATTTAATTTTGCGCCTTAA
>JBATLS010000154.1:0-2001 GCA_049289435.1 Saprospiraceae bacterium
ACAAGATTCTGACAAAAACGAGCTCATAGGAGCAGTGGTCGTCGCTCTAAATGCCTTGGACTCAACGATGCTTGGCTATGCTGTGACAGAGACGGATGGATTATTTCTGGTATCGGACCTATCCAAAGGCGCGATAAATCTTCAAATCACTTATATAGGTTATGGTACGTTACAACGAAAAGTAGTGGTCGAAGGAGACACAAAATCCATAGATTTAGGTGAAATAATGATGTTACAAGAAGGTAAAATGCTCGATGCGGTCACCATCTCCGCCGATTATGTTCCGATCAAGGTCACCAAGGACACACTAGAGTTTAATGCAGATGCCTTCAAGACCCAACCAAATGCGGTCGTAGAAGATCTATTGAAAAGATTGCCGGGTGTCGAGATTGATGCCAGTGGTGGTATCAAGATACAAGGTGAAGATGTCAAAGCAGTCACCGTGGACGGCAAAGAATTTTTTGGAAAAGACCCAAAAATGGCCACCCGAAACTTACCTGCCAATGCGGTCAAAAAGGTGCAGGTGTTTGATAAAAAATCCAAAACAGCTGAGTTCACTGGGATAGACGATGGGTTGGATGAAAAAACGATCAATCTGGAGCTCAAAGAGGACAAACGTAATGGTTATTTTGGAAATGTGATGGGTGGTTTGGGTACAGACCAAAGATATGAGACCAAAGCAATGATCAATAGATTCTCTCCTAAGACCCAATTGTCATTTATAGGTTCATTGAACAATCTCAACAATTCAGGTCTTAATGTCAGTGACTATATGACTATGACTGGGGGAGGTACTGGAGGTGGTCGAAACTTCAATTTCAACTCAGGAGTGCCTATCTCTTTTGGACAAAACAATACCGGAGAGACCAGCAGTGCCACAACGGGTATCAACATCAATCATGATCTAGGTAACAAAAACAGAATCAGCTTCAGTTATTATCTGACACAAAGTGAGACTGATCTTAGGCAAAAATCTCTGATCAATTCATTCCTTCCGTCAGGTGCATTGCTATATGACAAAAATTACAACTCGCTGTCTGATGGTATCAATCACAATTTTAATTCTACCATAGATATCAGAATAGACTCTACGACTGAGATGACTGTCATAGGTGCTCTTGGACTAAGGAATAGCAATAATATAAGCAATGCTATCGATACCACCTTTAATGAAGCAAGAACCCTGCTCAATCTCAATGACCAAAATAAAGATAACAACTCAGATGGGAATAACTACTCGTTGAGTACCAATATCAGAAAAAAACTCAAAAAGAGAGGTCGTACCATCACATTGGACGGCGCCATTGGCAACAATAATAGCGATAATTTTTACAGGATTCTTAGTGAGGTGTACGGACGAGACTTAAAGCTAAATCCGAATGTCTCTGTCTTTCAAGACCAAAACCAGTTTTCTGACAATAGTAATTACTCTTTTGGTGGCAACTACACAGAGCCACTTAGCTCTAATGTATTTTTAGTCATCAATGCATCCAGGAGAAACAATAGGACAGATTTAGTCAAAGACTTCCTCGATTTGACTCCCGACAATCTTCTCCTTCCTGGCGTACTAAATAATGAATTGAGCCGAACTTTTGATAATAATTTTGTTTATAATACCGCAGGTACAAATATCCGAATTAGCAAAGATACGTATAGCGCGAGTTTGGGAGTAGATTTCCAAAATTCAAACCTCTCTGGAATACCCAGCATAGGCGAAAAAATCGACAGACAATTTAATTATTTCTTACCTAAAGCTTCGTTTGAACTAGATAAGCTTCGTATCAGAGCCAATTACTCCACAGCTATCAGGGAACCATCTATGGATCAACTACAGCCAGTACTTGACAATTCTGATCCGTTGAATGTATATAAAGGTAATCCCAATCTAGTACCGGAATTCAGACATAACATGAGGTTATCATACAATTTCTTTGATCAGTTCAATTTCAGAAGTTTATTTGCCAATGTGAGAATGGGTTACACAAAAAATAGAATTACCAC
>JBATLS010000155.1:0-9633 GCA_049289435.1 Saprospiraceae bacterium
AAAGGTATTCACTTTGTGGTTATCACAACAGGCGGGCAAGTGCTGTCCAAAACTCATAAAGTTATCATCTTGTAATTTGAAAACCCTGGCACTATTGTCTATTAAGAATTATAATTTTTTTGAAAACGGGTTGCTTATTTGCCAGAAATTTCAAGAAGTATATTCCATTTTCCAGGCTGCTTTTTAAATCAATGACTGTCAGTGCAGCTTCTGGTCGTATATTTTGCGGCATCAATTCTACGATCACGCCATTGATAGTATATACTTCAAAGTTGCTCAATTCGTATGCATTGGGGTTGAGTATCGTTATCTGATCAATCACTGGATTGGGGTATAAGGTAAAATGATGAGATAGTTGATCTAAAGTGCCTGACGGTGCCTGGAGGATAATATTCTCAGATTTTAATTCACAACCCAATGAGTCAGTCATATCAACGCGATAGATACCCACGGTCAGGGACGAAATTTTATTACCTATAGCGTAAGGCACATCATTTTTATACCATTTGTAGGTGATGTTGCCTTTACCTCCTTTGGCCGTCACATCCAGGCTTCCATCCATTGATGAGCTCGTGGTTGGTTGCACGATCGTCAGATTATCCAAAAGTATAGGCGGCGTCAATGATTTGAGTTTTACGTCAAACAAGAAAGCAATGCATTGGATAGAATCGGTAATTTGAATGGTAAATACACCTTCTGGTAATGTACTCAGTGTATATTTGACCAGTTCGTTTTCATCATATATCTGGACGTCATACTCTTTGTATGCTCCATTGATGTGGAGATCTATCTTTCCATCAAAAGAATTATGACAGGTAGGGTGTTGTACCCGATACGTGGCTGACAGATTGCAGGCTCCACCACCTACTACAACTTCTCCACGATAATTGCATTTGTTTTTATCTGTGATTATATAAGTGTACAGTCCTGGAGCCACCTGATTCCATTCAAACGATGTAGCTCCAGTATGCCACAATATCTCATAAGGTGCTGTCCCGCCTTTGATACTGACTATGATCTTTCCATCATTGAGTCCGGCAAGAGTTTCATCAGTCACACTTGTCTGTACTATGATACTGTCCGGCTGATGTACGATAAAACTATCGCTGATCATACATCCAGATAGACCTGTCACACTGACGGCATACTTTCCGGCTTTTAGCCCATTTAATGTGTCTTTGGCGATAAGATCATTGGACCATGTATATCCGAGGTGTCCAAAACCGCCTTTAGCATCCAATATGATACTCCCATCTGATGCGCCGAAACACGAACTATTGGTAATTTTTGATGAAATGATTTCAATGGTTTCTTCAGGCTGGATTTGGTACGTATATTGCTCGATACATTTTTTTTCATCCGTAATAGTGATGGTATAAAATCCTACAGTGAGTTTTGATTGCTCGAGACTATTGATACCATTTGACCACATGTATGATAAATGGCCCGTACCGCCATGTAATGAAAGTAAAAGATAACCACTGGAATCCGGTGGACAAAGTAGCGTATCCGCCTGTATGATCTTGGGCTGAATTTTTGGAGCTTGGCTGATAGAAAATGGAAGAGGTAGGCTTTTACAATTCAAAGTATCTATGCCGTACACAAAGTAATTGCCAGCTCCTAGGTTACCTATCGTATCTCCTATACTTCCATCAAACCACTCAAACTTTGTAAACGGATGTGCTATCACTGATGCACTTCCGGTACTATCGCCATAGCATATTATATTATGTACTTCCCCCAACTTGATTTCAAATGGTGGAACGCTCTCCAATAGGAAAGATGCCTTGTTTGTACATAGATCTTGATCGGTGACTGTCACAGTGTATTTCCCTGGCAAAATATGTAGATTGTGTATGGTAGTTTCACCATTGGACCACAGATATGTATAGGGCGGTTTTCCTTGTGAGCCAGATACTATGAGCTGTCCATCTGCTTTTTCAGCACAAGAAGGTTTTTTGATTTCCTGTATTTGTATGGCGATCGAATCTGGCTCAGTGATATCTATTGAAAGTACATTGGTGCACCCATTAAAATCAGTGACACTGACGGTGTATTTTCCGGCATTTAGGCCTTGTATCTGCTCGTTGGTTTCGCCATTACTCCACATGTATCGATACGATGAGACTCCACCTGTTGCAGATAGTTGTACATATCCACTTTTATCTCCATGACATTTATTGGAGGACAGACTGTCGATGGCTACCTTTAGTGCCAATGGCTCGCTTATGGTAAAACTTTTAGTATTGGTACACCCTATATTATTAGTTACAGTGACGGTATAAGCTCCGGGGCCTATGCCAGATATTTGTGATGTAGTGCTGCCATTGGACCATTGATATGCATGAGTACCATTGGACGTTGGGGCAATGGAAATCAATCCGTCACTATGCTGGAAGCAACGCACATGTTGGACTTTTACAGCCTCAATATGGATCGAATCTGCAGGTTTGATTACAAAGTTTACCATAAATTTGCAATCAAAAAAATCACTCACTGTCACCGTATAATTACCGCTGCTTAAATTGGTCTGTGTATTGGCTAGGCCAGTACCTGTAGCACCATTATTCCAATCAAAGGCATAGGGTGGGGATCCACCACTGACCACCACAGTGGCTTGTCCATCACTAAACCCTACACATGATACATTTTTTATCAGGCTAGTTGCAGCACTCAAACTGACGGCTTGATCTATTGTGAAAGCACTTGTATGTGTGCAGCCCACACCATCAGTGACAGTTACCGTATAATTGCCGACAGAGAGATTGGTAAAGTTTGCAGATGTGGCCCCATTGGACCAATGGATATCATAAGGGGAGCTTCCTCCCGACACAGAGATATTGATGCTGCCGCTTCCTACCCCTACACAAGAATTGTCATTCAAGACCAAAGCAGAAATGGAGATATCTGCATTTACTTCTATCGCTGCGGTGGCAGTTTTTTTACAGTTGTTGGCATCTGTGACCGTGACAGTGTATTGTCCGGGAAGGACATCATTGACTTGAGCACTGGTCGCACCCATGGACCAATGGTAACTGTATCCGCCGGCACCTCCTGATGCTAAGACTGACAGAATGCCTTTCGTGTTGATATCACACACTTTCGTGCCGAATGCTGCCATTTGTATGGCTGGCGGAGCAGTGATGGTAGTAGATGATATCAATTGGCCATTGTTGCTGTCTGTCACGGTCACAGTGGCCATTCCTTGAGGGAGTGTACTATTAGTGGCTGTGGTCGCTCCATTGCTCCATAAATAAGTGTAAGGTGGTGTACCCCCGGTAGTAACGGCACTTGCAAAGCCATCTTTGGAGTCGCTGCATGAGCTGCCTACCACATTGGTCAAAAATACCTGCAATGGATCTGTATTAGCTTGTATGGCATATTCTCTACTGGTGATCACTACTCTGTCTTTGGAATTCCCATCAGCTCCATTGGCGATGACGGCTGATGCATACAGTTTTATGATGGGATTTAGACCTACAGTGGTTGGTGCAGTCCATTCTACTGTAAACACCAACTCTTTGCTGGTAGGAAATGCGGGAGCACCCATGTGTCCAAAATATTTTTTGCCTCCCGAGACCTGGCGAATTTCTGTATTTGGCGAGTTGTTTTCAAAGGTACCTGCGTTGGTATTGGTGCCGGTGAGTGCCAGCATCTGAAATCCAGCTCTCGCAGCATTGCCATTTGGATTGGTGACACTGACTACGATGGTATATTTCATGCCAGCCGTTATGGTATTTGGTAGTCCTGAAATCGATACATTTCCATCCAATGTAGCGTTGCCACCAGTATGACATTGACCACAAGTAGCATCACCCGGAGCTCCGGTATATCCACTGGTCCCTGATACTGGATGCAAGCCTGAATTTGCCAATCCAAATATCAACGCAGCCATTGAGGACGCCACAATTATGCTTTTGCCAAATTTCATACCTGCAAAATTAACGAAATAATAATATAGTTGATGTAAATGGAATATTAATTTTAAGATATGAAAGGGCACATTATCAAAGCTTTAATTCGTTTGTTTGCCATATGTTATTGTGAATTTTTGTTTTGCAGCTCTTTTCATCTGACTTTTATAATCATCAATCATAGAGTGTTCTTACTCCAAATGAAAGTACTTACATCAGTTTAAAGAACGAAATACTGGACAAAATCCCTATGATTTTTGATACATTTGATCGAGGTATTTGACTATATACTTGCCTAATATATCAAATTCAATATTGACTGAGTCACCTATATTAAGTAATCTGAAGTTGGTATGTGTGTAGGTATATGGTATGATGGCCACAGAAAAACTTCCGGCGACAGCATCTACAAGTGTAAGACTCACTCCATTAATACAGATCGACCC
Organism: Saprospiraceae bacterium; assembly: GCA_049289435.1. Taxonomy (GTDB): domain Bacteria; phylum Bacteroidota; class Bacteroidia; order Chitinophagales; family Saprospiraceae; genus OLB9. The sequence continues at coordinate 4,361 of JBATLS010000155.1, forward strand.
TTTAGGAACAAGCAATGAGGCAAAACGCTCAGCTACCACGAAGAAATATCGCCAACTCCCATCTTCTTCTGTGATGTCAGTACACTCTGCTGTAGTGTCCACATGACCTTGTACGAAGTGTCCGTCCATCCTGCTTGTTGCCAGAACTGATCTTTCCAGGTTGATTTCATCCCCTATGTTAAGCGCCCCAAGATTGGTTTTCAGCAAGGTTTCATGGATGGCTGTGATGGAGTATTGAGTATTTGTAAGAGAGACCACGGTGAGACATACCCCATTGTGAGCAATACTTTGATCGATATATACCTCTTTACTGATATCTGATTCTATGGTAAAATGTTTGTTTTTTCCTTCTTCTACGATATTTGAAATGATTCCCTTATTTTCTATGATTCCGCTGAACATTAGTTTTTTATTATATGAATAAATCCATTCAGTTTATTTTTAGCTTCTTGGACACCTGTGACTCTTTTTTCAAACACCCGACAAGTATAGTAATAAGTACCATCAGCTAACGGTTGACCTCCACTGGTTTCTCCATTCCAGTTGATTTCAGGGTCATTGGTCTCAAAAACCAAGTTGCCCCATTGATTGAATACTTTAAGATCTATTTCAAATACAAATAAGTTTATCCTAGGTTTGAATATATCATTTTTACCATCACCATTGGGTGTAAATGTGTTTGGAAGTTGATAAAAAGGACAGTTGTCCACACATTTGATGTTGCTTCTGATACTTTCATTATTGAAACTATCTACAGAAGTCACTGCATAGCAACCCAAAAGACCGTTTTCAGGAAAATGAAGGTACTTCAATCCACCAGAAGCCGGTACGTTTTCTATGAGGTCAAAACTATCATTGGTGGTCTCTGCATAGTAGATATTGTAAGATACTATATCGTTGGCTATATCTGGGCAAATCTGTGCAGGATTGCTCCATTGTACTGTGTTGTACAGTTCGTCTGTGCCTATATCGTTATGCAATCTATCACAAACATTCATTACCGTAGTCACAGGTGGGCAAGATGGCACATTATCTATAGGCATCCTACATACTTCTTGTGAAAAATTAAACAGTGGGTCTTCTATATTTGGTATAGAATATGTCCCGATGGCTTCGATCTTATAACAATATATCGAGTCATTATTTAGATTGACATCCTCGTATGTAGAAGCTGATGTTTCTCTTACAGCGACAAAGACACCACTCTGATTTTTTTTGTATATTTTGAACGACCTATTGTTCCATGGCACACTTGCGACCCAGGAGAGTCTATTGACCTTATCTGAAGGAGATGCTGATAAAAATAGGGATGAAGCCGTAGGAGAATCGCCGTATTTTTTTGCATTAGTAACTAAGGTTATAAAATAAAAGTATTGATTGTCAATGGTATTGATTCTTGTATCGAAATAATTGGTATCAATGGCTGTTTTGAAAAATATACTCTCGACCGAATTTAGTCTTGTATAATTGAGTGATTTGTCAGCTCGCCAGATTTCATATCTATAAGGTCCCGGGTTTAGGATGGTATCAAGTTGTACAGCCAGTGGTTTGGTCCATCTCAAATGTATCTCCCCATCCGTCCTGGAAGTCTTAGTCACAGACACTTTTGTAATCAGTGGTACATCTCTCAGCAGTACGATGCACGTTTCATTGGAAGGGAGGCTTTCAACTCGATTGAATGGATTGTTGGTCGTTGTCAGTTGGGCAAATTCTGCCTGCACACGATAGCAGTAAGTATTGCCTTTGTCTATTTTGGCATCATAATATATGTACTTGCCATTTTCTTTGGTGGTGGTTTTGAATACGATACGTTGGTAAGGCGACTTAGATAGTCCAGGGTTGCAAGTATCTGGTACGTAGTTGCTTCCTGCTATTTTTCGCCAAACTGAGAATCCTTGAAAATAATTATTCTCGGTATTTTCACATGTATAAGGACTATCCCATTCCAGCTTTATTTGGCCGTTTTCTGATTTTGACACGAGATTTGTGGGTGGCGGACCTACTACCTTGATTCTGATGGTCTTCAATGTGGCCAAACCTGTAGAATCTGGATTGAAATTGTCCACCGCCCTCAGCACTACCTGATAGTATTGCCCTGAGATGTGGTTGCAATTGGTCTGCCACTCCAGTGTAGCATTAAATTTTACAGCCGTAAAAAACCTTGGTCCATTGAGTACTGCGGGACTTTTTATGGCAAATGGGCCACCTGTTGCCGTCAGTTTGACTTTTTGATTGATGTTGGGATCATTGACTTCGATGTCGATATTGACTTTTTGTCCGGCGATGACACATATTTCGTCAATGGATTTAATAGTGGGTGGTTCATTTTCGCATGCTCGTATCAATATCTGCATGTCTCGTAAGATGATATTGATCAGTACACCATTTCTATATTCTTTGATTCGGATGGCTATATTGTACTCGCCTTGTAATTTTGGAGAGTTCCACCTGACTTCACCCGTTATTTTGTTGATAGTCAGCGAATTGTCAGCAAGTGTGCCTATCTGATCAGGAAATTTATAACCTGGCACTGGAGAATTTAGAGCCTGAAGTGGAGCTGCCAATTCATATGCAAGGCTGTCACCATCGACATCGTATGCATTGGGATTGTGGATAAATAATTTATTGACACAGCCGAAATCTATCGGTGCCTGGAGCAATACCGCAGAATTATTAAACCCCTGAAACTGTGGATCCAAAAGTGTAAAGGTAGTGCTTAGGAAAAATGGTATGTCTATAGAGTTGGGGTAGTTGACATTGAGTATGCCGCCTATCCTGTTGGGATCCAGAAAGGAAATAGTGTAGGTAGCGACCCCCGGATACGTATGATTGGCTATATAATAGTTGATTTTGATGTCATTGGGCTCCAATTTAGTCTTGCTGTTATCTCTTTTGACAAACTGATTGGTGCCGTCTCCCCAATATACATCGAGACTGTCCCTGTCTGCCGCCACACTACTTGCTTTGGTATAAGTGGTGATGGTCATCTCGATAGTAAGTGGTCCGACCTGCCGATAGGTAATTTCGCCAGCCCTGTTGTGTGTAGCTAAGCCCAAAGTCGATTGGAAAATCACAACCAGACAAACAATGATGTATTTTATTATATCACTCACAGATACAAACCTAAGTATAAATTTTAAATATTACATACTAACAACAAAAAATTGGTCTTGTTTTTATTTGCTGGATATTCTTTACAAGCCCTATCATAGGCTGACTTTTTAAAGTTTAGTTTTGTCTTTAAATGGAGATATTTATCCGTCGGATTTGTTAATTTATCGTAAAAGTAAGGATAATATTCATCAAAACGCGATATGGTTCGTTATAGGCTTGTGTTCGTCCATGATAATGGCTATTTATGACTATTTCAATTTTAAGTATAGTGAAAAACCTATTTTTTTCAATCTGTGTTTTGTCGGTTTCAATGGCAATGGGGCAGAGTAAATTTACGATCAGTGGATATGTGAAGGATAAGACAACAGGTGAAACTTTGATAGGCGCCAATGTTTTTAATGTGGATAATACATCACAGGGGACAGTCACCAACACTTATGGATTCTACTCAATATCCTTAAACTCGGGCACTTACAAAATGGGCTTTTCGTATCTGGGGTATGAGGATCAATACTTCGAATTAGAGCTCAATAAAAACATTGAGCTAAATATTGCGCTTAGTGAAGGGGTCATCATAGAAGAAGTAGTGATCTCAGCCGAAAAGGATGACCGCAGGAGAAATGTCGAAGGCACACAGATGGGGACGATCGACCTGCCAGTAGAAAACATCAAGAAACTCCCTGCTATTTTTGGCGAAGTAGATGTGTTGAAAGCAATACAGCTACTTCCAGGCGTGCTTTCTTCGGGTGAAGGCAATGCAGGATTTTATGTGCGCGGTGGTGGTCCTGATCAAAACCTGGTACTATTGGACGAAGCGGTGGTGTATAATGCCGGTCATATGCTGGGTTTTTTCTCTGTATTCAATGCAGATGCGCTCAAAAACACCACTCTTATCAAGGGAAGCATACCAGCCAACTATGGAGGAAGATTATCTTCTGTCCTGGATATACAAATGAAAGAGGGAAATGATAAAAATTATGCTGTAGAAGGTGGTATAGGTATTATATCCTCTCGACTGACCATACAGGGTCCTGTGGTTAAAAATAAGAGCTCTTTTATTGTTTCTGGCAGACGAACTTACATTCTGGACTTGATCCAACCAGCACTGAAGGGCTCCAATTTCGAAGGGACAAATTACTATTTTTATGATCTGAATACTAAGTGGAATTATACTTTTTCTAATAAAAACAGATTGTTTTTTTCAGGATATTTTGGCAATGATGTGTTGAAGTTTAGACAGCCCAACCGTGACTTTGCATTTGATTTGCCTTACGGAAATAAAACTGCAACGCTGAGATGGAATCACCTCTTTAGCGAGCGAATGTTTATGAATGTTTCTGCGGTGTACAATGATTATAAATTTCAGTTTACCGGTGGGCAGGATGATTTTGTCTTTAAATTGTTCTCAGGAGTGAGGGATTGGAATCTAAAAGTAGATTTTGAAAACTACCCAAATCCTACCCATACCCTAAAATATGGGTTTAATTATACTTATCACACTTTGACTCCCAACACCGCAAGCGCATCCAATGGAGAAGTGGAGTTCAATACCGATTTCAAACCCAAGTACGCCAACGAAAGTGCTGTATATTTTTTGGATGATATGAAGTTTAATAATAAGTGGTCTCTAAACACGGGATTGAGATTGAGCGCATTTCAGCAAGTGGGCCCTTATACATCCAAGGTTACTGGAGAAGAGTTTGGCACATTTGAGACGGCAAAGACCTATGGAGGCTTCGAGCCGAGATTTAGTCTCAATTATAAAGCAACGGATAATTTCAGTATAAAAACGGGCATAGCCGCTACCACCCAATATCTTCATTTGGTATCCAACTCTTCCAGCACTTTGCCAGCAGATGTGTGGGTGCCGAGCACGGAGATCGTAAAACCCCAACGAGGTATCCAATACGCCTTAGGATTTTTTAGAAATTTTGACAATGATATGTTTGAAACTTCCATCGAAGTATATTATAAGGACCTGCAAAATCAGATAGATTATGCTGACAATTATGTCAATGATATCAGCAAAGAAGTGGAAGACGCCTTCGTATTTGGGAAGGGTAGGGCATATGGTGCAGAGTTTTTTCTCAAGAAAGCTAAAGGCAAATTGAACGGATGGATAGGTTATACCATTTCCAGATCAGAGCGAACGTTTGACG
>JBATLS010000156.1:0-3862 GCA_049289435.1 Saprospiraceae bacterium
GTCCATAGGTATTGGTCGCTGTGATCCATATTAGAGTAATAAGTAATGTCTTCATTATTTTTTGGATTTATAAAGTTGAAAGATGTGATATTAAGAGTATAAAATGAAATTTGCCGCTTGCAGACAAATGATGGAATTTTAAACATACTCTTATCTTAAAAGATGGCAAAATAGGGATAAATTCGGAAATGGGTGACGAAAACTGAAGTGTAGAATATAATTTTGAATGTGAGTTTATTAGGAAATTTACATATGGAAATGTCTTATTACTTAAATCAATATACTACCAAAATAAACAAAATTTTCAACCTTTTTTGTATTTGTGAGTCATAATTGATCATTATTTATGGAATTATCTAACTTTTTCACTCTGATACTCTCTAATACTACTGCTGACAATATCACAAATCCCCCAAAGAGCGTAGTCATACTTGGATATTCGCCAAGAAAAATAACTGCTAATATAATCCCATATACGGGCAATAAGGAACTCATCAGACTGGCTGAAGTAGTGGAAAAATGTCTTAGGCTAGAAACAAATAAAGTATGGCCAATGGCTGTGGTAAGAATCGCAAGAAACAAAGTTGCTGGTAAATTCGCCACTATATTTGAATGATCGAAAAGGAATAATACCGGAAATAAGAAAATGGAGACTATGACCAATTGACGAAACATAAGCACGGATTGATTGTAATGATCGACTTTTGACTTGATTAAAATATTCCTTATAGCATAACAAAATGCCGAAATTAGACCCAGACATACTGCACTAAAGTGACCGTTTTTTAGGTTGAAATCTGGGACAAGTAAATAAATGCCCAATATGATCATGACACATAACATCAAATGGACTCTTAGTAATTTTTCTTTGAGTAGTATGGGTTCTAATACTGCGGTGATGGCCGGAAAAGTGTATAATGATAACAACGCTATGGCAACATTTGACAATTGTAACGAATAAAAATAAGTGATCCAATGAGCTCCAAGTAGTAGGCCACCAAGGATGATCGTCTTTCTATCTTTACTTTGAATATTCAGATCGAATCTTCGAATTTTGCAATATACAAACAAGATAATACAAGCGATGAAGGCTCTCATCAACGTGGTCGTGGGAACAGGCATGTCAATATACCTTCCTAATACCCCGGATGTGCTTATAAATACGACAGCAAGATTGAGTTCAAATAGTTTTGCAAAAATAGTTTTTGATGTCAATTTCACTTTTATTTATAATATTGAACTACAAGGATGACAGAACGTGGTAGGATAAAGCTATGTCCATGAAATATATTTAAGGTTGATAAGGTTGAAAATGTTTATTTGTTTATTTGTTTATTTGTTTATAGTTCGTATTTCGTACTTCGTACTTCGTACTTCGTATTTCGTACTTCGTATTTCGTACTTCGTATTTCGTATTTCGTATTTCGTATTTCGTATTTCGTATTTCGTACTTCGTATTTCGTATTTACTTCATAAGTTTTTGCAAAAATTCCTGAGTATAAGCTGTCCTTTCTCACCTGATTTTTCAGGATGAAACTGCACTCCATAAAAATTTTTATATTGTATGGCCGCCGAAAAAGTAAAATTGTATGTACAACTACCAATGGTATAATCACCGAATATGGCGTAGTAACTATGTACAAAGTACATACTTTCGGTTATTTCTAATCCTTCAAACAAAGGATGATTAGCTTCTATTTGCAAATCATTCCAACCCATATGTGGCACCTTGATACCTGATTGCGGAGAAAATCTCTTGACTAAGCCTGGCACAACACCTAAACATCGAGTATCCCCTTCTTCGGAGTGCTCATATAACAATTGCATACCCAGACAAACTCCCAAAAGTGGTTTATCATACTGCTGCAAAACATCCACCAAGCCCCGTTGATTCAATTGTTGCATGGCTGCAGCGGCATGACCAACACCCGGCAAGATAATCCTTGAAGCGGACATAATACAATCTATTTCAGAAGTAAGTTTGTAGGATATACCCAACCTCTCCAGCGCATTGATGACCGATTGAGTATTGCCTGCTCCATAATCAATGATTACTGTCATTTTTTCTTTTTTAATATGCTATAATGCACCTTTTGTGCTTGGTATGTCCATATTGCCAGTGTCTCTCGATTTAGCCATTAAAATAGCTTTAGCAAACGCTTTGAATACTGATTCAATGATGTGATGCTCATTGCTGCCTGAAGCAGAAATATTGAGATTGCAATGGGCGTGATCTGTAAATGATTTAAAAAAATGGTAAAACATCTCTGTCGGAACGTCACCTATTTTTTCTCTGTGAAATGTCACATCCCAAACCAACCAAGGTCTTCCACCAAAATCAAGGAGTACTTTGGCTTCAGCTTCATCCATTGGCAAGGCAAATCCATACCGCTGAATACCTGCCTTTTTGGAGAGCGCCTGATGAAACAATTTACCCAAAACAATGGCAGTATCTTCCACAGTATGATGCTCATCAATGTGAAGATCACCAGCGGAATTCAGGAATATATCCATCTGGCCGTGCCTGGCAATCTGCTCCAGCATGTGATCAAAAAATGGAAGTCCGGTGTGAATGTCAGATATACCTGTTCCATCCAAATTGATACTCCCAGATATCTTTGTTTCTGAAGTATTGCGAATGGCTTTTGATTTACGATCCAGAGATATGAGAAATTGGTAAATTTCCTTCCAACTATTTGCTTTACAAACGATACTTTCATTGGCTTCTGACTCATGCAGCGTCGAAGACACCAATATTCCTTTACAGCCTAGATTTGCAGCCAATTGCATATCTGTAGCCCTATCGCCAATAACAAATGAGTTTTCCAGATCATAATCGGCCTTCATATATTTTGTCAGCATAGCTGTTCCAGGTTTACGGTAAGGGCTATTCTGATGTGGAAAACTTCTATCAATACATATTTCGTCAAAATGGATGTCTTCGCCAGCAAGAGTGCGAATAATCAGTTCTTGCACCGGCCAAAAATCGGTCTCCGGAAAGCTTTCAGTACCCAATCCATCCTGATTGGTCACCATGACCATTGCATAATCCAATTTGCGGGCTATCTCTCCCAAATAATAAAATACCCCTGATAAAAATTCGAGCTTCTCTATGCCATCTATCTGATAATCAGCGGGTTCTTTGATGATCACTCCATCTCTATCGATAAATAATATTTTCTTCATATTTATTTCTTTTTGTTCAAATTTTATTTTGTTGTGTATCATACTGCAAAAGGCGATCATTAAGGATGACCATCTCTGCTGGAGTGCCAATGGTAAACCTTAAGCATCCTTCACACCTGAATTGTTTATTTCTATTTCTGACTACTATCCCATTAGATGATAAAAAATGATACAGTTCATCAGCATCTTTCACCCTAACCAACACAAAATTGGCTTCTGATGAAAATATTTTCAGTACAAAATCATAACTCGTCAATGTCTCCAAGAAAAGTTTTTTTTCATTTTTGATTTCGTCTATCTGCAAAATGGATTCTTTTCTGTTATTTACTCTATCGAGTGCAATCTTCTGGGTTGCCGAATTGACATTATAAGGCGGCTTTATTTTATTAAGGATGCCTACAATATAAGGATCAGCAAAACCCATCCCCAGTCTAATACCTGCAGCGCCCATTGCTTTTGAAAGAGTCTGAATGATCACTAAATTAGGATGTCCTTTTATTTGTGAAATCAGACTCTCAGAATTAGCAAAATCAATATATGCCTCATCTACCACAACCAAACCATTGAAAATAGAGCATAGTTGAATAATATCACTGGAAGGAATACAATTGCCACTCGGATTGTTGGGTGAACATAAAAATAGAATCTTATCTCTATCTGTCAGGAAGTTCAATAG
>JBATLS010000157.1:0-5301 GCA_049289435.1 Saprospiraceae bacterium
TAGTATAATAGTCCCATTAGGAATAAAATTTAGGTAGTATAATAGTTCCTTTAGGAATAAAATATCGGTAGTATAATAGTTCCTTTAGGAATAAAATATCGGTAGTAAAATATTCCAATTAGGAATAAAATATCGGTAGCACAATAGTCCCATTAGGGACAAAATGTCGGTAGCACAATCAGCATAAATAATATACAGATGAAACGTCGGGAATTTATCATCAAAAGCGGATTAGCCGGATCCTCCGTCCTATTGGCATCATAGCCCCTAACGGGATTCAGTACCATATCTCCAAAGCCAAAATCTGTGATCATCATAGGAGCAGGCTTAGCAGGTCTGGCAGCAGGAATGAAGCTGAAAGCCGATGGCGTGCATGTGACTATCCTTGAATCAAGGAACAGAATAGGTGGTCGCGTATTTTCAAACAAACCAGCTAAAGCCAATGGAAAACATCAGTGGTTTGATGTCATGCCAGTATTAAAACAATCTTTTGAAAACGTACATTTTGCTGGTGAACATCTTGCAGACTGGCAAAGGTTTATGGAAGGAGCGATCAATAGTGGGGAGGATGCCGCTGAGCAGATGCTTTTGGAAGATTGATATAGGTCACTAGCCTTCTATTAGTTTAGACTTCCCGAGAGCTATTAAGATACGGAATATATCTAGCGTTCTTTAGAACGGAAATAATAATAATGCTATCTTTAGTGAACAAACTTCGTCGATCGGGAGTGAATGGAAATGGCAAATTTTTATTTTGGTTTTATTTTTTCAATGATATGTTTATAGTCATGTCATATGTGGTGTTGACGATGATTCACAATCTATAATTGAGTCCACTCCGAAAAATTTATTTTTTGCCACAAAGGCACAAAAACACTAAGAACCACAAAGAGTTAACCATTTTAAATATTTGATATTCAATCCTTTGTGAACCTTTGAGACTTTGAGACTTAGTGGCATTTCTTCATTATTTGCTTTTCGGGGTGGAGTCATAATTCAAAAGATATATGAAAGTAATTTTTACAAAAACCTTTAATAACTTGCCTTTTTTTTTGGATAAAAATGATGCTTTTATTCCATCCTTTATTTTTATATCAGCATCTGGGTTAATTCTAATGTTTTTTTATTGTTATAAATCAAATAGATGTTAATATGAAATATGCACAAGAAGTTTTAAGAGTATTATACTATTTATTGTTTATTGCCATTTATTGTTTGCCAAAGATTGGAGTCTTTTTAATGATCATCCATTTATTTTTAATATTTTATGACCCCCAAAGATATGGAATAAGTAAAATTTTAGTTAAAATCTTAAACAACAGAAAGAAATCCTTTAGTCTCAAATGACTAATTAGCTACTGGATGCTATGAGGGTAAATGATGATGGATCAGTATTTGTCGATCCATTACTTATACTATGTGTTTCAGCCTCCAAAAGAGTCTGACAGAAGTACACAAATGAATTTGTAATTTTGAAAACCTACGTTTTGCCATAGAACATCAAGCAGACTGTCAAGGATTTATGGAAGGGGACTTCTATAGTGGTGAAGATGCTGCTGAACAGATACTTTTAGGAAATTGATATAAATTAGAAATGTAGCGAGTTTATTATAGCTTGTTTGAAAGGGTTTGGATCAATGATATTACTTAGAAAAGTAATGTTAAGGATATCGAACTTCGCAGGCACTAACATGAACCTCGCTTTAAAATCACTTCAAAACGGCGTTTTACATAAAATGTGATATATCCCCAAATTTCATTTTAAATAATTTCTTTTTAGATTACCCCGTTCCTGCCCGCTGCGTAGCAGGCAGGCTTGCCCGCCTCGCAGCAGGCGGGCCTTAAGGGAGCTTAAAAAAGACAGACTACCTTCGAATGCAAAAATGGGATTTTCCCCGTAAAACATAAAACTGAGATCATTCGTATTAAGAGTATGCTTAAAATTCCATCATTTGTCTGCAAGCGGCAAATTTCATTTTATACTGCGTTATATTTTTCGTTGTAACCCAGTTACGACTGCAAAATATACCTTGTCTAAAATTAAATTTGCTCGCTTTCGCTCAAACATGAAAATTTAAACATACTCTAATCTAAAATCTAAAGATTAACACATCGTTATCAATCTATAAACATTTATGCTTATTATATTATCCTATTTTTGCACCCGATATTGAGTATTATTGCAATCTCGATTATTATATTAACAATCATCAAAAAAAACAATTCAAAATGAAACAATTCAAAATTATTTTCTTTTTCGCAGCGATTTTATCTTTAGGACTTATGTCATGTGGCAACAAAGCAGCAGCAACTACTGAAGAAGCAACCACTGAAGTAGCCGTTGACACTACAGCTATGGAAGCACCAGCAACTGATGGTATTGAATATACTTCTGCATTTATTTGTCCTATGCATTGCGCAGGTAGTGGAAGTGCAGAAGCTGGAAAATGCCCTGCTTGTGGTATGGACTATGTTGCCAATGCTGATCATAAGCATGAAGGTGGCGAAAATCACACCCACTAATTTTATAGTAAAGAAAAGCATGATTTTTGGTTGAATGATATCGAACTAAAATCAACATCTTTATAAAATATTTTAGAACGGCACTTATTTGTATAGGTGCCGTTCTTTTTTTTTAATAGGTTGTAGAACCATTAAACTTTAGTCAAGATAAAGGAATCTTTAGTCAAGGCTGATGATAAGTTACAATCTTGTGGTATATGAGATTTATTGGAAAAGCCCAATCATGCAAGTGTGCTTTATAGAAATTTCATTTGATGATTTTCAATAAGAATACTTGTGGTAAGTTTTGGATATGTAAAAGACTTTATAGGAATGTTTTAATTATATTTGCAAAAAACAACTTAACGACAAAGTAAAAGAGCGTTTTAACCTATGATATCAAAAGAAGAATTAATTAATCTACTTCCACTAATGGAAAAAGATACGATTGAAAAAACCATTTCTTTAAATGATTCCAACAAATTTGGGGAAGCTATATGTTCATTTGCAAATGATTTGGCCAACCATAAGATGCTGGGTTATTTAATTGTAGGGGTGCATGATGATGGTCAAGTAGCAGGGAAACTGATTACCGAACAAAACCTGCAGACCCTACTAAGTTTTAGAACAGATGGGAGAGTCGTTCCTCCACCTTCCTTGATTGTAGACAAATTTGTCTTTCCTGACGGTGAAGTAGCTGTTGTAGAAGTCCAACCACATTTTATACCACCAGTAAGATTTAATGGTAGAGTATGCATTAGGGCAGGTATTCGGAAAGGATATGCAAGTGAAGCCGATGAACGTTTGTTGACCGAAAAAAGAACTACTTTTGCCAGGACATTTGACGTTTTGCCATGTAAAGGTAGTACATTAGATGATATAAGTATTGAGCTTTTCAAATTAAGATATTTGCCTTCTGCAATAGCTGCAGATATATTGGCTGAAAATGGCCGTGAACTAAAAGACCAATTAGCATCACTGAAATTTTATGACTTAAATGAGGGTTGTCCAACATATGCTGGGATTTTAATGTTTGGAACAAACCCAAGATTTTATATACCAGGAGCATCCGTTCAATATGTAAAATTTTTGGGAAATGATGAGGCAAGTGATTTTGTATATGAGCATAGGTTTGATGGCGACCTGACTACTCAATTAGGTCAAATGGAAGAATTTATTAAATCAAATATTGTCAAGATGGTGCTTCCTGAATTGGGAGGGGATTATGTTTACAGTTACCCATTACGGGCAATAAAAGAATTTCTTTACAACGCCGTAATTCATAAGGACTATCAATCCAATGCGCCTATAAAGTTTTATGAATTTGCAGATAGAATAGAAATCTCCAATGCAGGAGGGCTATATGGGAAGGCCAATGCAGAAAACTTCCCAAATGAAAATGATTACAGAAATCCAGCATTGGCAGAAGCTGTAAAGAATTTGGGGTATGTTAATGGGTTTAATGTAGGTGTAAAAGCAGCTATGGCAGCTTTGAAAAACAATGACAATCCTAATGCTGAGTTTATAAAAGATGAGCCAACCTCTTTTTTAGTGAAAATATTTAAAAGGAATTAGCATGAAAACCATCATATTTTTCAATAATAAAGGAGGTGTAGGTAAAACTACATTAGTATATCATTTTACATACATGCTTGCTGAACTTGGTCACAAATGCTTGGCTGTTGACCTGGATCCTCAAGCCAATTTGAGTTCTATGTTTTTAACTGACGAGCAACTGGAGAATATATACGATAAAGATAGCAATAGACAAACACTTTTGTCAGGTATTAAACCCTTAGATAGAGGCATTGGAGATATATCTGAAGTGAAAATACATGAAATTTCTCACAATATTGGACTTTTAGCTGGAGATTTAGATTTATCGTTGTTTGAAGATAAACTTAGTTCTAATTGGAGTAAATGTATTGATGGTGATGAGGCAGCTTTCCGGATTGTTTCTTCATTTTACAGAATTATTAAACATGCGGGTCAAAGATTTGATGCAGAATATTGTGTCATCGATGTTGGGCCGAATTTTGGAGCACTAAATAGGGCAACGTTAATTTCGGCGGATTATGTAATAGTTCCTATGGCTGCAGATTTATTTTCACTCCAAGGATTAAGAAACTTAGGTAATAGGTTAGAGACATGGAAAGCAGAGTGGGATGACCGAGTATTGAGAAATAAGGCCAGTGACTTACCATTACCAAAAGGTAAGATTCGACCTCTGGGATATATAGTGATGCAACACGGTATCAAAGAAAGCAGGCCCGTTAAATCTTTTTTAAAATGGGCTAATAAGATACCTCAAGTGTACCATCAATATGTCCTAAAAAATACAAGTGCTCAAACGACCAGTGTTGAAAATGACAATAACTGTTTGGCATTATTGAAGCATTATCATAGTTTGATCCCTATGGCCATGGAAGCCAGAAAACCAATATTTTTTTTAAAACCTGCAAATGGAGCCATTGGCTCTCATTATCAGGCTGTCTTAAGAGCACATCAAGATTTTAAAGATTTGACTTTAAAAATTCTGGAAAGAACAGCGGAATAAAAAATGTCATTTAACTTAAACCTAATACTATGAGCTTATTATCTACAGAATTAACGATCAGAAGCGAATCCAGGTGTGAACTGTGTAATGCGAATGAGGAACTCAATACATATATCGTCTCCCCAAAAACAGGCAATCATCCGGACGAGCAGGTGGCTATTTGCGACCTTTGTTTGTCACAGGTTCAAAATACGGAATCTCTTGACCCGCAACACTGGAGATGTCTTAATGAAAGTATGTGG
>JBATLS010000158.1:0-4557 GCA_049289435.1 Saprospiraceae bacterium
ACAAAATTAACAGATATATGATTTATTAATTTGTATTAGTACGTAAAGTGTATATAACAGATTGCATAAATATGAAAATTTCCCCCGCTACTCCCATATAATATGTATCGGATCGTTCCCAATAGCTATCGGGTTAGGATCGAAGTCACAGACTTCGACCATCGGGTGTCACATACTTCGACCATCGGGTGGAAAGGTGGTTGTAAATCTTTATATACAAATGGCATAAACCATTCATTGGAAATTTCCTCATTCTTTCAAATTATCAGCGCTGCAATGGCCGAAAAAATACATTTAAATCAACACTAATATCTATTTGATATACAGTATATTACGAACTACTAATTAAACAATCCATCGTATTGAGTTCCAGTGTCCCTTGTTTGGATGTCTGGTTGCTTTAGTTCTAAAATATCATTATCAATATTTTCCTTACCGCCTAGTAATAAAAGCGTCGAATTCTTTTCATATTCTTCAAGCATCTTGAGTCCTTGCTCCTCAAATACTCCATTTTGTAAATCTATAGAACTCATAAAATTGGACGACATCTCCATAAATCTTTCCATTTCGCCTACTTTATTGGCCACATCATCTGCGATGACCTCCATTGCCTGATCAAACATGGCTCGTTTGTCTGCATCTCCTTTGATGATACTCATCGCTGATCTCATCGCTGAGTGACTGGCTCTGATGGCTTTTCTCTCCTGCTCTTTGACTTTGACCTGATCTGTAGTGTCTTCTATCAATATTTCAGAGTTGCTATACATTTTAGTCAATACTCTGTATAGGATAGACATCTTATTGTGAAGTGCAGTATATTTTTCATTGCTTTCCTGCAATCTGGCAGCTTTTCTACTTGCCAATAACATGGCACTCTCATTGTTTTGCTCTTTTGCTTTCTTAGATATGAGCAAACTATTTTTTATTTCTTTGTTGTTTTCTTCAACGATCGTGACCAATTTTCTCATTTGGCCTTTTAGATTTCCAATCTGAGTCCCCATCTTAGTCAGATTGTCCTGAAGATCGCTGATATAATTTTTAAGAATACCTATCGGGTCTATTGTCACAAAAACACCAGTAATCCATCTCATCACACTCTTGTACATGTAGGATACAAGCGTATGCCATTTGGGATCAAGAACCATATAAATGATGATACCTAATACGCCAAGTAAGATGGCAATATTCATCATATTGCTCAACAACGCTAGAATAGCACCACTAAACTTAAAAGCTAAAAATCCCAGCCCGCCAATAATGGCTGCAAGGAATATGGCCCCTGTAGTGCCCTCAGGCTTTTGCCAAAATGATTTAGGTTTGAATTCTGTATTTGGAAAGTTTGCCATTGTTATATTTGTTTTGTTCTGTAAAAATATATATATTTTGAATAATACATGAATATTGAAGCAAAAAATTATAGAATCCTATCATATAGCGTTCCATCTTCTTCGATCTCATTATACAATGCATCAAAGGTAAGTTTGAACTGATTGCGGGTGTCTTCTATTTTGCCTTTAGCTACCTGTGCGGATTCCTCCAATTTTAAGACCTCTGAGTCTATCATCGATTGTTCTTTTAACAATTGCTCAATTTTGCGTATGTTTTCTTCCTTTTGTGCATTCAATCTTTTAATTTCTAATGTTTTTGCATCAATGTGATTGGCAATTTGATTTTTTAAAGCTGAGGCAAATTGCTCTTTTTCTTTATTGAGTATATTTTTGTAATGCTGTACTGTCAATAACAATTTGTCCTTGGTCAACCCCATGGTAGAAGCCGTCAGGAACGCTGACTTAGCGGCAGTAGCTTCGTCCATTCCCATTTCACATAAGGCAGTATAGGATTGCTTAAACTTTAGGTAATCAAAATCTTTTTGCTGTCCTTCTTTGATGGCTGTCAATAATTTTAGCAATACTTTATCATTGGTGTCTTCAGTCCTGCCGAAGAGATCTTTTAAATTTATGGTCATTCTTATATATATTTAAAAAATGAAAGGCAAAAGTAGCTTGTAAGGTTCAAAAATCACTAAAATATTCGATAAATCAAAGCAATGTTCCCACCAACTCAATCAGAATTCATTTTGATGACATATGAAGCACTATCAAAAGAAGAAAATGTCGGCAAAACAATTCAACTATTGACAAGTCCATGGTTAAGGATGTATGTTTCTGATATAATCGAAGTGCCTTACCACAAATTGGTCAAAGTCCTTTTGCTGCAATTCGTTACTATCATCAAATGTTTGGTTATAGAGTCCTGCTTTGTCCCTCTGCCTGGAAGCTTCAAATAGTGATACTGCACATGCTACACTAATATTGAGACTCTGTACCATGCCATATTGTGGTATGATAAAATTTCCGTCCAAATGTTTTTGTGCTTCGGTGGTGATGCCATGTTGTTCATTGCCAAACATGAGTGCCACTGGTTCTGTCAGATTTAGATCATACAGCGAAACGGCCGCTTCGGAGAGATGTGTACCATAGATTTTAGAATATTTGGTGCGAACCATTGCTATGCATTCATCTATATTGCCAAAATAGTGCGTATTTACCCACTTTCTGGCGCCTGACGAAGTATTTTTACCTACTTTCTGCTTGAGCTTGTTGAAGCTCGGCTGATTATAAACGATATATACTTCTGCAATACCCACAGCGTCACAACTTCTGATGACGGCGCCAATATTATGTGGATCATGGACATTTTCGAGAATGACTGTCAAAAGCTGACGATGGGCGATGACATTTCTGAACCGTCCGGCTCGTTCCTCTGTGATGCTTTCTCTCATCCAGTTACCATTTTATCTGCCACTTATTGCCCGAAAACTCGATAATGTCCAAATGCTTGTTTTCATAATAATCAAACTTATATGGATCATCGATGACCTGTGAATCATCTGATTTTGATTTTTGGATATTATAACTGCTTTGGAGGTAGATGCCGGGTTCATTTTCAAGATAATTTTGAAAATTTTTTCCATATTTCCAAATATTCCTACCAAGATAAAGCGCTAGATCATATCCTTTGATGGCCTCTACATCTGGTATCTCCCCAAACAGGTTGAGAAAATCTCTGCGAAATTCTCTAATTGCACTTTGATTGGGATCAACAAAATCAGACATGACCACATTGATATTCAGCGAATAATAATACTCAAATTCTATTTTGTCCGAATCAAATAGTATAGGCATGCCATAGACAGAAATATTCCGACCGGCTTTTTCAGCATTTAGTCGCCGGAGACAAGAGTATATAAATGATTCATCATTGTAAGAATAATTAGGAAGTATAATTGCTTTGATTTTGGGATTGCGAAATAGACCGGAAAATGCAGAAGGTCCATTTGCCAGACTGTCTGGAGATACAAAGTATGTCGAAAAAAAATCGTTTACTGCATTATTGTTAAAAGCTGCTTCTTGAAAAAACTTGATCCAGGCCTCAGACTCTGATGACCTTTTGCATATGATGGCTACTTCGCCTTTACCAAACTCTCTGGAAGTGCTGTTTGCCAATTTTATGAAATGTTCCTTTAGATTGGGCTTTATTTGTATGTAGTATGGATTTTCATTGGTTATTTTGGTACTCGTCTGCCAGGGAGACACGACAGGCACTGATTTTATCTTACACTCTTCAGCTATGACTTTGACATCATCTCTTTCGAATGGTCCGATGATCAAATCGGTGTTATCGTCCACCAGATTGGAGATATTTTGTTGTACATTGAAGTCACCTTCTTCAGTATCTATCACTGTAAGATTTATTTTAATTCCCTCTACGTCCAACACTTCCAATGCCTGCAAAATCCCGGCATAAAAATGTGCAAATTTTGATTTTGTAGGATCATTTGTGCCATCCGAATTGAGTGGAATGAGCAATTTTACATTGTACTCATCTCTAAATTCAAGGCCTTCTTTATACACGGCCTTTTTAGGTTGCCTCACCGTGATAGGGGGATGATATGGTGTCACATCTTGCCAGATAATGGTATCAATTTTGGAAGAAACCAATATTTCACCACTAGATTTTGCTTTGATATCACTATCTTTCTTGCCAGTGGGTGAGGGTGTTGTCGATTTATCCGACTTGACGATTTGTACATCTTTGGGCGTTCCTGCATTTTTGGTAGTCGCACATGAGTACAGTAATACCAGACCTGCCATGATTAGCCAACTATTCCCATTCGATGGTTGCGGGTGGTTTTGTGCTGATATCATATACTACTCTATTGATTCCTTTTACTTGATTGATTATATCACTGGAGATTTCTGCCAATAATTCATAGGGTAATTTACTCCATTCTGCGGTCATGCCATCAGAAGAATTGACCGATCTCAGTGCTATGGTAAATTCATAAGTACGCTCATCTCCCATGACACCTACTGACTGGACTGGCAAGAGAATGGCCCCCGCTTGCCAGACCTGATCGTACCATCCCGAACGTTTCAAATGCTCGATATATATTTTATCAGCTTCCTGACAAAGTTTTACTTTCTCCCTGCTCACTTCGCCAAGTACTCTGATGCCTAATCCGGGGCCAGGAAAGGGATGTCTTCCCAATAATCC
>JBATLS010000159.1:0-1503 GCA_049289435.1 Saprospiraceae bacterium
GGCCTACCCTATCCTAAGTCCGTTATCAACGGTGAGGTTTGTGGTAAGCAAGGTCACATCTTTATTTTCTCCGACAGCTCCGAGCACCAGACATTCTGACATCATATCGGCTATTTGTTTGGGTGGAAAGTTAACGACTGCTATAATTTGCTGCCCAAGCAATGTTGATTTGTCATACAAGGTGGTGATCTGAGCCGAACTTCGTTTTATTCCTAATGGTCCAAAATCAATAGTCAGTTTGTAAGATGGATTTTTAGCCTTAGGGAAATCATCGACGCCGATGATGGTGCCGACACGCATTTCTATCTTCTCGAAGTCTGTCCATTGTATCATAATAAACCTGGATATTAAAAGCTCAAAAGTAATTTTATTTTTTGTCTTTTGTCAATTAAATAGAGAAAGACAACTCATTTTCATACATTTGCTTTGTATAATCTTAAACCTTAGATATAGTGATACAAACAGATATATTGGTGATCGGCGCAGGTATTGCGGGTTTTTCTTTCGCTATCAGAATGGCAGAGAAACGTCCTGATCTCAAAATCACCGTACTGACCAAGACCAATGAGAAAGAGTCCAATACCAGTTATGCTCAAGGTGGCGTCGCCTCTGTATGGGACAATGTGATAGATAATTATAAGAAGCACATCGAAGACACCCTGGATGCCGGAGATGGCATATGTGATCCCAATATAGTGGAGATCGTAGTCAAAGAAGGCCCCGAAAGGGTGAAAGAAATCATAGAGTGGGGTGCAAGATTTGACAAAAACAGTCAGGGTGATTATGACCTTGGCAGAGAAGGAGGACACTCAGAAAATAGAATCCTGCATTACAAAGACATCACTGGCTGGGAAATCCAACGTACCCTGAATGAAAAAGCAAAACAATATCCCAATATAATATTTCATGAACATTACTTTGCTATTGATCTGATCACACAGCATCATCAGGGAAGGAATGTGACCAGACTTACTCCCGACATCAAGTGCTTTGGAGCTTATGTATTTAACAAAAAAAGCAAAGAGATAGAAACTTTTTTGGCAAAGGTTACTGTCTTGGCAACCGGTGGAGCTGGTCAGGTATATAAAAGCACGACCAATCCCGTGATCGCTACAGGTGATGGCATAGCTATGGTCTATCGTGCCAAAGGACGGGTAGCCAATATGGAGTTTATGCAATTTCATCCCACATCCCTTTACAATCCGGCGGGAGAGAATCCATCATTTCTGGTATCAGAAGCGGTGAGAGGATTCGGAGCTGTGCTCAAGACTACGGATGGTAAGGAATTCATGCACAAATATGATGACAGACTATCGCTGGCACCCAGAGATATTGTAGCCAGAGCCATAGACAATGAGATGAAAATACGAGGTGACGAACACGAATATCTCGACTGCCGGCATTTGGACCAGGAAGCCTTTTATCATCATTTTCCAAACATCACTGACAAGTGCAAGAGCTTGGGCATAGATCCTGCCAAAGACCTGATCCCTGTAGTTCCAG
>JBATLS010000160.1:0-1601 GCA_049289435.1 Saprospiraceae bacterium
CAAATTCAATTGCCATTGGCTTTAGCCAGTGGACAATAAATGCAAATATTATTTGGCTTTAGCCAAAAATAAATGGCTAATCTGCATGATTAATTTGGCTAAAGCCAATTGTATATAACATTATAAAACCCACTGGTTGAAACCAGTGGCAATTGAAAATAGACATTGCATTCAACAATTTTATCAAATTTTGCCGCAATATAATTTTGCGAATCATCACACTTTTTTCCATATTTCTTTGACTCGGGGTCTGGTGTTCTGATATTACTATTTGTAATTTCAACGATAATTCCCAAGCAAAAATAATCATCATGATTTGTGTTGGTACTGCCTTAGCTCACTTCTTATTGCAAAATATCAAACATTATTCAAAAAACTATAGAGGTCATCTTCGATATTTAAGCCGAGTTTTTTTCTGAGTCTGGAGCGGCTGATATAAGCACTTGATGGCAGCACATTGAGGATTTCTGCAATCTCTTTGGAGTTCATTCCGATCTTAAGATATGCACAGAGTCGCAGATCATAGATGGACAAGCCTTCGAAACGATCATTTAGCTTTCCAAAAAACTCCTGATGTAGTTCATCCATCTGTATTTCAAAAGTATTGTCATCTTCCCCCATAAAGGAATCCAGGATTCGGTTTATTTCAAACCACTTTTTATTGGCTTTGGATGGATTGTTTTGAATTTCTTGGAAGTTTTCTTTCAATAGTAATATTAGTCTATTTTTTGCATCATTTTCTTTAGCTTTATTGGCCAATTCGATGGTTTTGGATTTGAGTTGTTTTTTTAAATCATCAAATTCGGTAAGCAATTGTTTTTGTTCTTGTAATAAAGCTACTTGCCTAGCATTCTCATCATTCTGTCTCAGAGCTTCTTCTTCTTCTTCTTCTTTGTAAAGCAATTTTTTCTTTTCTTTATTTAGGGCAATATTATATGCTCTTTTTACAAAATACACGCCAATTGCACACATACCAAGATACAATAAATAAGCGTACCATCGTTTATACCATGGTGACTGTGTTTCAAAAGTCTCAGATTTACGAGTGCCTTTAAATTTTACATCGAAACCATCATCCAAAGTAGTTCTGACCTTACCGAAATTTGGAATATTTGCCCACAGGATATTTTGTTTATCTATCGTCAATTGATTGCAGGAGCTATAGATTTGCCTCATGTTCTGACTGATCATCAATTCTCCATTTATGACATCCATACTCCGCACCTGTAGTGCCGATATCAGCAAAATTATAACATATGTAACTCTAGTTTTCAATAGACTTTAATTATTGTGCAAAAAAAATCAATGAATTTTATTCAAAAGAGTTAATCTGCCTCATTTATCACGGCATAAATAATTCATCAAATCAAGTTAAGCCAATTTGATATTGTTTTAAGATAACCAATGCTTTATCTAGACTAATTCCTTAAAATAAACGACAACGAGTTATAATTGTTTTTATCAAATTATATCACGAGATAACATATATCGATAAGAACAATTAAGAGTATGTTTAAAATTCCATCATTTGTCTGCAAGCGGCAAATTTCATTTTATACTGCGTTATATTTTTCGTTGTAACTACCAGTTACGACTGTGCG
>JBATLS010000161.1:0-7473 GCA_049289435.1 Saprospiraceae bacterium
GACGTAGATATGATAGGTGCCTTGGACAAAGATGAAAAAAAACGATTTGAGATCAAAGGCCTGGACAGTAAGAGAAGTTTTGTACAGGAGATGAAATCTTTTCCAAACAACATCTATGTGAAGCATGTACTCACATACACAGGTGGTAATCTACCGGACAATCAGGTCACCGGGACACTCTCTGTAGAAATGACACAAAATATGGTGCTATTGCCAGAAGATAAAATGCAACCAAGGTACTACGATCCGAGGGTGAGTTATTTTTCGATACAACAGACGGACTATAGTTCCAATGATCAGAAAGCATCCAACAAAAGACTCATCACCCGATGGAGACTCGAACCAAAACCAGAAGACAGAGAAAAATACTACAGAGGCGAATTGGTAGAGCCCATCAAACCAATCATCTACTATATAGATCCTGCTACCCCCGATAAGTGGAGACCTTACCTCATCCAAGGGGTCAATGACTGGCAAAAAGCCTTCGAGACTGCGGGATTTAAGAATGCCATCATGGCCAAATTGCCTCCTACTAAAGAAGAAGACCCTGATTGGTCACCTGAAGATGTCAGGTACTCTGTCATCAGGTATGTAAGTACGGATATCCAAAATGCGATGGGGCCACACGTACATGACCCGCGTACCGGGGAGATCATAGAGAGTGATATCATTTGGTATCACAATGTCATGAATTTGCTCAGAACCTGGTTTTTTACCCAAACAGCAGCCATCAACCCGGAAGCCCGGACTCCAAAATTCAGAGATGAAGTGATGGGTCGGTTGATCAGATTTGTGTCATCACATGAGGTAGGTCATACCTTGGGACTGCCACACAATATGGGTTCCAGTTCTGCTTATCCGGTAGATTCCTTAAGGTCTCCTCACTTTACTAAAATGATGGGTACCGCTCCATCTATCATGGACTATGCCCGATTTAATTATGTAGCTCAGCCGGGAGATGGTGAAGTAGGGCTCATGCCCGATATAGGACCTTATGACAAATGGTCTATTTTTTATGGGTATAAATTGATCAAGGACTTGAACTCTCCAGATGCTGAAAGGCCCGTCATCAACGATTGGATAAAAGCCAAAGCTGGTGATCCGATATATCGATTCGGAAGACAACGTGGATTGGCTACAGATCCATCTGCTCAAACAGAAGATCTTGGGGATAATAGTATGAAAGCATCCTCTTATGGTATCAAAAACCTGCAAAAGATCATGCCCAATCTGATACAATGGACGGGTGAAGACACTAAGACTTTTGAAGAATTGAAGGAGTTTTATAATGCTGTAGTTGGACAATTCAATAGATATATGGGTCATGTGACTGCCAATGTAGGTGGTGTACAGGAAGTGTTCAAGACTTTTGATGAAGGCAGTGTGGTGTATAATCATACCGATAAACTCAAACAAAAGAGTGCCATTCAGTTTTTGCACGATGAGCTTTTTAACACACCAATGTGGCTGGGCGACCCGGCTGTCCTAAATAGAATAGAAGAAGCAGGATTTGCAGAGCGTATCAGAGGTATGCAGGAGAGAGTCCTAGGTCAATTATTCAGCAAAGACAGGTTGATGAGAATGCAGGACAATGAGGGTCTCAATACTCAGAATGCATACAAAATATCAGAACTCACCGATGATCTGACCAGCGGTATTTTTAGTGAGATCACAGGCAAGAAACCTGTTGATATTTACAGACGCAATCTACAGAGAGTTTATGTAGATCAATTGGGCACTTTGTCCAGTAGTACCGACAAATCACTGATGGCTTCAGATGCCAAAGCAATAGCAAGAGCAGCCTTAAAGCAGATCGATGGCTTGTTGTCACAATATAATGTAAAAGACAAAGCTTCTGATAGTCATAAAGATGATCTCAGATTCAGAATCAAAAGCATCATCGATCCAAAATAATCACTTCTGAATATAAGAGTATGTTTAAATTTTCATGTTTGAGCGAAAGCGAGCAAATGGAATTTTAAACATACTCTAATTGCGAATGTCAAAAGTGGCAGTACCTGATGAATCTTATTTCATGGTACTGCCATTTTTTATTTAGCAATATTTGCTTTCCAGGCATTGATCAAACCATTAGTGGAGCTGTCAAAGACGGATGTGGCTTGATCTGACTCCAGCTCTGGTACGATCTTCCCAGCCAATTGTTTGCCAAGCTCTACGCCCCATTGGTCAAAACTGTAAATGTTCCATATGACCCCCTGTACAAACACCTTGTGTTCGTACATGGCTATTAACTGGCCTAATGTTCTGGGGTCAATTTTTTTGACCAATATAGAGTTGGTAGGCCTGTTTCCTGCAAATATTTTGAAAGGCACTAAGGACCTATATTCTGCCGGAGTTTTGCCCGATTTCTCAAATTCTGAGACCACTTCTTCTTTGGTTTTACCCTTCATAAGAGCCTGAGTCTGTGCAAAAAAATTGGATAGTAAATAAGTATGATGTTTTCCAATAGGGTGGTGAGATATGGATGGAGCTATAAAATCACACGGGATGATTCTGGTACCCTGATGTATTAGTTGATAAAATGCATGTTGCCCGTTGGTGCCGGGTTCACCCCAGATAACAGGTCCGGTTTGATAAGTGACTTTCTCCCCGTTTCTATCGGTGGATTTTCCGTTGCTTTCCATATTTCCTTGCTGGAAGTATGCGGCAAAACGATGCATGTATTGGTCATAAGGGAGGATAGCCTCTGACTCAGCTCCCCAAAAATTGGTGTACCATATGCCCAATAATGCCAGTATGGTTGGTAGATTTTTTTCGATGGGCTCATTTGCGAAGTGTTGGTCCATACTATAAAAACCGTCCAGTAAAGCTTCAAAATGATCATAACCTATCGCCAAAGCGATAGAAAGCCCAATGGCAGATGTCAGTGAGTACCTTCCCCCTACCCAATCCCAAAATTCAAACATATTGGTGGGATCTATTCCAAATTTTGTGACCTCCAGACTATTGGTTGATAAGGCTACAAAATGTTTTTTTATATGATCTTCATCTCCTGCCACTTTCAGAAACATCTGGCGAGCAGTATAGGCATTGGTCATCGTCTCTTGTGTAGTGAATGTCTTTGAGGCAATCAGAAATAGCGTTTTACTCATATCCAATCCACGCATGACTTCAGCGATATGAGTTGCATCGACATTGGACACAAAATGTACATTTAGTCTGGATTTGTAAGCCTTGAGTGCTTCAGTGACCATCACGGGTCCAAGGTCAGATCCACCGATACCTATGTTGACGATGTCAGTTATTTCGTCACCTTTGTATCCCTTCCATTTTCGAGAGATGACCTGATCACAAAATGTCTTCATCTTCTTCTGAACAGCTCTGACATCAGGCATAATATTGTGCCCATCCACCATGATGGCTTTGGAAGATGTATTTCTTAGGGCAGTATGTAGCACTGCTCTATCTTCAGTGACATTTATTTTTTCACCCGAGTACATCGCTTTGATGGCTTCCTCGAGATTACAGTTTTTGGCCAATTGAAACAACCAATCCATAATCTCCTCATCAATGATATTTTTGGAGTAATCCAATAAAATATCTTCAAACTTAATTGAATATTTATCAAATCGATCAGGATCTGCTGCAAACATATCCTTCATATGTATGTTTGCCATTAGTTTACGACAACGAGCGAGATTGCGCCAAGAAGGTGTTTTGGTGGGATTGATATTGGATAACATGATTGGTTTTTTAAATATATTAAGATACAAATATACTATATGGGATTTTAAATCTATCAAATGGGAATGGATATCCTTGACACAAAATCACTCAATTGAGCGAAAAGCTTGGAAATCTGGTCACCATTTCATGAAATAGCACTTCGTGATAGTTGTAATCAAAAAAAATAGTCATAGGTAATTTATCGATCAAAGTGACCAGTTCGGCCTCTGATTGGCAGACAAAAATAGCCCACAACTTAGTCCTGTCTGAAGATAGAGTATAAGACAAAAGTTTCCCAGTATAAAAATATGTATCCACTTTCGTCCTTTGAGCTGGTATCGTTTCAGCCATTTCTCTGGTAAAATCATCAGGAATAATAAACTCTACCATGTATCTTATATTGCCACTATTTTCGCTCATATTTTTAGGATTAATTGGTTAAAAAACGGCATAACCGAATTCTATACGTGCACGGATATTGGATCTTGTGAAACTACGGACATTGAGCCTAACCTCGAGATCAATAAACTCCTCTTTGAGCAAGTCTCTGAGTGATGTGGTGCTGCTAAGCATTCTTAATTCTGCTCTCGTAGTCAAAGGCACAAAGTCCAGATAATACATTTCTCTTTTGATAGTCGGATCTTTTTGAGAGACCGCATATATGGATACTCGTTCTACAAAGTCAAAATCTACTTCCTGAAATTTGGATTTGACTAAACCTCTGGATGCTACTACATTGATGATCGAAGATGTATCGACTCCTTTAATATCTGCATTTTGCTTATAGTATGTGGGGACATTCCTTATGATAAAATAGTGGGTCTCCACCGTATTGAGCCCTGTAGGAATATCAAACTCAGCATCTATAGGTACTTCATAGCGAACGATAGTCTCCTTATCGCACGAAGTAAACACTATAATTAGCCCCAGCATGTATAGAAGTGTGTATTTCAAATTCCTTATTTTAGACAACTAATTCTTAATATTTTCAAATCTAAATATGAGTCCAATCTGGAAAGACAAATACAAAGAAATACCACAAGATCTCTAAGACTATAAAATTTACAAATGGACGAATATCAACTATTTAAAATGCAATATTCCTTGTGACTCTTTGTGTTTTTGTGCCTTTGTGGCAATAATAAACGTATCGGAGCAGCCTCATAATATCAGATGTATATAACGAATAACGAAGATAATGATATAAATGTTAGATAAAAGCTGTTGAAATTTTAATAAAATCACTTAATACATGGTGATTCAGTATATTCTATAAAAAGTTATGGATAATTTATTCAATCTGCTATTGGTCTCTTATATTGCAGCAAAATTGAAGACTTTTTAGAATGTGGTTCATTTTTTGAGGTCTAAATACAAATAATATAAACATGGGTGAACAAAAGGTATCTTTGGTCAGTGACCAAAAACAAATGCAAAAATTTGTAAAATGCTTACTCAATGATGTCAATGCACTGGAGTATATGCTCAACAATGATTGGTTTGAGTCTGATATCCAGAGGATTGGCGCCGAGCAAGAAATGGTCATGGTGGACAAAGATACGTTTAAGCCAGCTTTGATCGCCATGGAAGCTTTGGACAAAATGGAGCATTATCCGTGGGTAGAAACAGAATTGGCCAAATTTAACTTAGAGACCAATTTGGATCCTCGCACCTTCGAAAAAGACTGTTTCTCCCAATTGGAGCAAGAAAACTCTTTCAAACTAGAGAAAATACAGGAAGTACTCGATGGTATGAATTCAAGCATTGTGCTGACTGGCATACTTCCTACATTGCGTAAGTATCATCTGGAAATGGAAAATCTCACTCCCAAAAAGAGGTATTTTGCTTTGATGGAATCACTCAATAAACAATTGATCGGTCAGTCATATGAGCTCAGGATCGTCGGTATAGACGAATTGTTGGTCAAACACAGTTCACCACTTCTCGAAGCCAGCAATACGAGTTTTCAAGTACACCTACAGGTAGCACCCAATGATTTTGTAAAAATGTACAATATCGCTCAAGCACTAGCAGGTCCCATGATGGCAATATCAGCCAATAGTCCGATAGTATTTGGTAAGCGCCTTTGGCATGAGACCAGGATAGCACTGTTTCAGCAATCACTGGATACCCGTACCACACATGACCACATGCGAGAGCGTAGCCCGCGAGTGAGTTTTGGGAGAGATTGGCTGCATGATTCCATTCTGGAGATTTACCGGGAGGATATAGCAAGATTTAGGGTACTGCTGAGTAGTGATGTAGAAGAAGATTCACTGGCAATGATTAAATCCGGTCAGGTGCCAAAACTTAGAGCACTTCAGGTGCACAACAGTACCGTATATAGATGGAATCGACCTTGCTATGGGATCAGTGAAAATGGTAAACCACACCTCAGAATAGAAAACAGGATATTGCCAGCTGGTCCGACAGTGATAGACGAAGTGGCCAATGCTTGTTTTTGGCTGGGATGTATGATAGGCTTGGCCGATGAGGTGGGAGATATCAGGGAAAAAATGTCTTTTGTAGATGCCCGGGACAACTTTGGTAAAGCAGCTAAGTTTGGCATAGACTCCAAATTTACATGGTTTCACGACGAAAAAGTGTCTGCTGAGGAACTCATCAAGCAATTGATCCCCATCTCACGAAGAGGTCTCGAATCCAAAAATATCGACACCGCTGACATCGATAAATACCTCTCCATCATCCAAAACAGGGCAGAAAGAAATATGACAGGTGCCAGATGGATGCTCAGGGCATATACCAAACTCCACCAAAACTCCAATACTGATGAAGCCCTAAGTGTGCTCACTGCTACCATGATCAATAATCAACAATCCAATAAACCAGTACATGAATGGGATATGCCCAATATAGATGACCTGAAAATGTATCGACCTTCTCATCTCAAAGTGTCTGAATTTATGTTGACCGATCTTTTTACGGTGCAAAAAGATGACATTGTAGATTTTGTGGCGGAACTAATGGACTGGAATACAATTCGCTATACTCCTGTGGAAGACAATAAAGGCAAACTCGTAGGTCTGGTCACAGCCCGACTACTACTTAGAAACTTTATAAAGCGGAATCAAGGCCCTAAAAAAACCATCCTGGTATCAGAAATCATGATAAAAAATCCAGTGACGGTCACTCAGGATACCAATATACTAGACGCTATGAAACTGATGAAAGAGCACAAGATCGGATGCCTTCCCGTGGTAAACGGCGAAGAGTTGGTAGGACTCATATCAGAAACCGAATTTTTGAGGATCACAGCCAGATTGTTGAATAGAGTTTAAAATACCACGATCTCATTCATACATTTGAAATGTCCCTTTGGGCAGTGATCATACCCAAGTTTAGAGCACGGTCGGCACGGTAGATTTTGTACTTGGAGATCTATATGTCTGTCAGGATTTTTGTGCCCGTAGTGAGGATACATACCAAATTCGGGGATAGTATTACCCCAAAGGACAGTGATCTCTTTGTGAAATGCCGCTGCGATATGCATCAGACCCGTATCTCCGGTAACTACTCTCTGAGCGTGTTTGATGATACCAGCACTCACACCCAATCCTATTTTACCACAGTAGTTGATGACTTTTTCGGGAAAAATAATAGCTAGTTCATGGGCCAATTCGCTCACATCTTTACCACCCAATAGTATGGTGTGATGCTCTGATGATACTATGATATATATACATTTTTCTTTAGGTATCCTTTTGGTAAAATAGGTGGCCCCGAGCACAAGTACCTGATATTTCATTCCATTGATAAGACCTTGGG
>JBATLS010000162.1:0-4091 GCA_049289435.1 Saprospiraceae bacterium
TCGAATGATATTCGTTGGTCATTATTTAATTCTTTTCGTAGCAAAGTACTTACCCAAAGAGTATCACCAACCATGGTTCCGATGCCATTTCCATTGACACTTACCAAGCTATCAAAAGGGCAAGGACGGGTAGTGTTGAGCGTCCTGCTCATGGTCAAATAGGCGAATCCGCCTGTCCCTCTACCTCCCAAATTTTGGAGATCAGAGTGAGGTAAATTACCTATTGCAGATTGAAAACCGGGGACGGTGCTATTTTTATTTTGGACATACCATGGTGTCTGCCAGCCTGTGCCACCTGATAAATTATGTAAAGGAATATTGGAACTGTATGAAAAACTTTCGTACGCCTGATAGGTACATTGACTATGACCTACATATATATACCATAAAAACAGAAAGGATAGTATAGATGATTTCATACTCATTTTGGTTCAATTTGTTAAAACAATAACGGTTTCGACTATAAATGCCCTAAATTTTATGGATGCTGAAATGAGAATTGCCGTCAGTCACTATGAGCATGAATTAATGGATCAAATGAGACAAATTGGATTAAAGATTAAGGACACTAGGCTCGTCGTAGATTAAATCCAATAAAAAATACAAAGTTTTCAATTGCCACTGTCTTCAGCCAGTGGACAATGAATGTTGTCCCGATAGCTATCGGGATAAGGCTTTAACCAAAACATAGTTTATTATGGATTCAGTTTGTGCCAATTTCTTTTCCCAATAGCTTTTAGGAGATAGCCATCGGGATTCTCATTCCTTTTTTGCAAACCAAAAGTATTTTTAGTCATGCCATAGGCAGACAGGCCATGCCGGTGGCGGGCAATCCATCTTGGATAATTTTAAAAATTATACGGAAAATAATATCTAAATATCTGCAACGAATTTTCTATTGCAACCTTAGAGTAGCAAATGACAGTGCGGGTAGACATCATCTTTTATAAAAAAACTACTTCATACGGTAATAAATTATTAAATAATCACACAATAATAAAGCAATTAAGAATGTTATTATATAACTTTGTACCACAAAGTACTTTTAAATTATAATCTATTTATGTATCATCACTTGTATTCCTGCAATTATTAACATAAAAATCTCATAGTCTATATGAACCGACAACAAAATGACCTACAGCACATCCGACAAATGATGGAACGTTCATCTACCTTTTTATCACTGAGTGGCTTATCAGGCATTGGGGCAGGTATTTTTGCATTGTTGGGGTGTGCAGCTGGTTTTTATATACTTCACGAGCATCAGATTGATTATTTTGATGGCAAACCCAATGTATATACATCCAAAGTGACCTACCAAATTGCGGCAGTGGCACTGCTGACTCTGGTTTTGTCTTTGGCTTCTGCCATATACTTTACCGTAAAAAAATCCAAAAGACTCCAATTGCCACTTTGGTCACTCCCAACTAAAAATATTCTTAAAGCAGGTATGATTCCACTGGTAGCTGGGGGCATCTTTTGTATCATTTTGACCATAAATTATGTTTTTTATTTGGTTGCTCCTTGTATGCTGATATTCTATGGCTTAGCATTGACAAGTGCTGCCAAATATACGAATGATGATATATTTTGGTTGGGAATATGCCAACTTACTTTGGGATTGGTAGCAGCGGTCATACCTGGATATGGATTGGTGTTTTGGGGCATCGGATTTGGCCTGTTGCATATTGCATACGGCTGGTATATGTTCAAAAAATATCAATAACCACGTGAGGGACATCGATATAAGTAACATCAATAAAGACTTTGAGAGCAGGGTGCGGCTAGGAATCATGGCAGCACTTATGGTCAATGAGTGGCTAACATTTAATGATATGAAGCAGACATTGGAGCTCACAGATGGCAATCTGGCCAGCCACGCCAATGCTCTCGAAATAAAAGATTATATCGAAGTACGTAAAGCTTTTGTGGGTAAGAAAACTGAAACTTCGTATAGAGCTACCAAAAGTGGCAAAGACTCTTTTAACAAACACATCGACGCTTTGTCAGAACTCATCAATCATCGCTGATAAATCGCCATTGAATTTTTTTTATTTACACTTTGGATAATAAAGCACTTTGAAAATTTTATTAATTACTTTAAAAAAGTTTAAAAATGTACGCACAAAAAAAATCTTTTTTTCAATCACCAGCCACTCAAATATCTCTCAAATTATTGCTGATATTTGTATTGGTATTATTCCTACTCATTCCTAAATTTATGATATTGAACTTGATAGATGAGCGTAAAAACCTCAGCCTCTCTGTCATAGATGAAGTATCAGCAGGATGGGGAAGTGATCAGATCATCACAGGGCCTATCTTGGTCATCCCTTATTATGAAGACGTATTGCAAGAAGATAAGACAAAACCAAAGATCAGAGAGAAGAAAAATTTATTGGTCTATCCTGAGACCCTGGAGACTGATGGTACCATCAGCACTGAATCAAAATACAGAAGTTTATACAAGGTCTTATTGTACAAATCTGATATGGATGTGAAGGGAAGTTTTGCGATACCTACTACAGACTTGCTCAATATCAACCCCACAGACATATTGGATCATGAGGCATATATAGCACTCGGTATCTCAGATTTGAAGGGCATAGAAAACAAAATTGATTTCCATTGGAATCAGGCTTCAAAATCTTTTAGCCCGGGTATAGGCACTCTAAGGTTTAATTTTGATGTGGATCCGCAGAATAGTGATTACAGTCAAAAATATATTATGAATGAAGGAAAAGGCTTCAGTTTCAATACGGGGTTGCAGACAAAGGTGTCTCTTGACCTCAATGTCAATCAATATACTTTCGCATTTCATCTGGATATCAAAGGCAGTAAAACTCTCATGTTTGCGCCTTTGGGCAAGACTACCAAGGTGCATATGAAATCTTCGTTTCCTGATCCTGTGTTTGCAGGTGGATTCTTGCCACAACATGAGACCAATGCGAGTGGTTTTGATGCTACATGGAATATATTGGAGTACAATAAAAATCTACCCGCGTTTCAAAAAGATGGATATCAAGTAGCATTAAGTGACAATCTATTTGGTGTCAAAATCCAGCATCTTGTGGATACCTACACGACTACATATAGAGCTGGCAAGTATATGATTTTATTTATCACATTAACTTTCCTGGTAGTCTTCCTGACGGAGATTGTTCAAAAATTGAAAATTCATATATTCCAATATACTTTGATTGGGTTAGCGTTGGCAATATTTTTTGTATTGTTGTTATCCATATCTGAATTTTGGGGATTTGATAGAGCATATTTTGGCGCATCGTTGGCTACTATTGGTTTGATATATTTGTATAGTTTGGGGATGTTTAACAGCAAGAAGAGCTCCATGTTACTATTAGGGCTTTTGAGTGGACTATTTGCTTATATCTACCTGATCATTCAGTTAGAAAAAATGGCATTGCTTGCAGGGGCATTAGGACTTTTTGTCATTATCGCAGCTACGATGTATGTGACTCGTAAGATTAAATGGTTTGAGGAAGAAGCAAATCATTCACAAAGTGTGCCATAAGGCAGATGTACTATGATCATGGAGATGCATGCTGGCTTGCTCATTTTAGATATATTTCCGATAAGGAGACACCTTACCCATTTTGTCAATCACTTCACTGCTTTTGATCATTGGATGATGACTGTAAGACATAATATTGCTGGGCAAAGCGGTGACCTTGGTCATTTTAGCAGATGATATTTGCCAAATAGTAGGACAAAAGATAATTATCACCTAAATTTGCTATCCACAATAATTACAAATGATCCATGAGAGAGAAGATTCAAAAATTAAAAGAACAAAAAATAGTAGCCCTGCAAGGTGGTGGGATAGATCGCATCAAAAAGCAACACGCCAAAGGCAAGCTGACCGCCAGAGAACGTATAGAATTACTGGTAGATAGAGGCTCATTTGAGGAGATTGGAATGCTCAAGGAACACCGATCCTTTGATTTTGGTATGGAACACCAGCAATTTCCTGGCGATGGAGTCATCACTGGGTATGGCACGATAGAGGGTAGGTTGGTCTATGTATTTGCCCAAGATTTTACAGTGTTTGGTGGTGCACTGTCCGAAAC
>JBATLS010000163.1:0-4265 GCA_049289435.1 Saprospiraceae bacterium
GTATCTTAGTGGGCGGTCCTGCATGGAAGACCAAAAAACTGGACGACAACGATATCATCATGAAGGTAGCCCAAAAGGGAGAGCAACCAGTAGATATATCTGGTATGAGAGTAGATGATGTCGTGCAACTTGTGAGAGGTAAAAAAGGAACTACGGTGATATTGACCGTCAAAAAGAAAGATAACTCGATAGTAGAAATATCTATAGAACGAGATGAGGTGCAACTGGAAGAGTCCAAAGCCAAGTCGGTATTGCTCAACATTCCTGGTAAGGTGCAAAACATAGGGTATATCAATTTACCAAAATTTTATTCATCTTTCGAAGTCGATGGTGGCAACTCATGTGCTGTAGATGTAGCGGATGAAGTCAAAAAACTCAAATCACAAAATGTCAATGGAATCATCCTTGATCTGCGCAACAATTCTGGTGGATCACTCAATGATGTAGTTGACATGAGTGGATTATTTATTGAGGACGGTCCCATAGTTCAGGTCAAAGGAAGAGAAAGCAAGCCTTACGTACATGTGGATAAAGATAAGACTGTACAGTATGATGGTCCACTGATCATCATGGTCAATCAATTTAGTGCTTCGGCATCAGAAATCATTGCAGCTGCTATGCAGGATTATGAGAGAGCGATCATCGTAGGGAGTACTTCTACTTTTGGCAAAGGCACTGTGCAGCGATTTTATGACCTTGATAGAGGCATCAGAGGATATGATGAATTCAAACCATTGGGCAATGTAAAAATCACTTCTCAAAAATTTTATAGGGTCAATGGTGGATCTACCCAACTCAAAGGCGTAGTACCAGATATTGTCCTACCTGATACATATCACTATATAGAAACCGGCGAAAAGGAGTATGACAATCCATTGGCTTGGACCGAAATCGCACCTGTGAAATTTGGTCAGCAAGTAGTACTGCTCGAAAATAAACAGAAAGTCATAGAAAATAGCAAGCAAAGAGTGAGTGAAAGTAAAGACTTCAATTTGATACTGGAGAGTGCTGCCAAAATTAAAGCGGATCGAGATATGACTAAATACCCACTCAAGCTCAATGACTATCGAGCTATGGTCAACAAAAAAGCGGAAGATTCTAAAAAATATGAAAACCTCTTCAAATCCGAAATTGAAGGGTTGGAGATTAAAAACCTTTCTGTAGATTTGAGTAAAATCAATATGGATGTATCCAATCAAGCCAAAAATGAAGAGTTTATCAAAGATCTCAAAAAAGACATATATCTGGAAGAAACCCTGTATATTATTCGAGATATGATCAATCTAGAGAAATCATTCGCATTGTTGCAAAGTAAAATAGCAAAATAGAATTTGTCCTGTATCAGGATAAAATAAATTCTAAAAAAAATAAAACCATGATTTTGCAATACTAGAGCAAGATCATGGTTTTTTTTTATAAGAATAGTAGATAACTAATAATTCGCTTTTGAAAAGTACATACTCCTAAGTAAAAATGGACTCCAATGATATCAATTGCGTCGGTATCTTGATGTGCTGTACTTTTTGTTGGGCATCTTTCATAAGTAGTAGCCTTCTGGCAGCAGTTTTTCCAATCTCTATTCCTGAGTGCTTGATATGACTCACTCTTGGATGTAATTGATAAGGCAATTTACCATCACTTATGACCACCATGCTGATGACATTGGGGTATAGATTGTATTTTCGGAGGCTTGTGATAGAAAACATCAGCAATTCATCCGACATGACAAAAGCTGCATCATAGGGCGTTTTTCTGAGTTTTGGGTCCAATTTTTCGTTGACATCTTTTTCTTGATTGATAAAAATCACATCATAAGACGACGTGGGAATATTTTCTTCTTTCAAAGCCTGACTAAATCCCTCTACTCTTTGCCTGGTGATCTCTAGAGTAGGATTGCCAAATATACCCAGGATATTGCGTTTGTCATTATTGATCAGATATCTAGTGGCGTCGTAAGCAGCGAGCTTATCATCTATCGTGATGGTGGTAAATTGATCAGATGTGACCACCTTGTCCAATATGACTACGGGTATATCTGATTCCTTAAGTTGCATGAGGTGTTTGACATCAGCCGTATTTTCCGACAAGGAGATCAAGACGCCATCTACTGACCAATTGATACAATGATTGACGATTTCGGATTCCCTCTCGAAGCTATTGTTGGATATAAATATGATAATAGAACTATCCGAATCTTGCAACACATCATTGATCCCTTCCATCAGTTGGGGCACAAAAAACATATTTAATTCTGGCAATATCAAAGCTATCAGGCCCGAAGTCTTTTGCCGGAAATACTTCGCGCGAAGATTGGGTTGATAATTAAATTCCTTGGCAGCCGCTCTGACTCGCTCCTTGGTCTCCGTTTTTATGTCAGGGTGATCTGACAGTGCGCGTGACACAGTAGAAGGATTTAAAGACAGCATCTTGGCCAAATCTTTAATATTAATACGCTTCATGTTATAAGACTGTTGACAAATTGGGGTAATGCAATCGATCTCATGACCGATGTCTGAATATACAGAAATAATGTTTTATGCCGTTTATACCCTTAGCTCACCGAAATAGCATATTATTTTTTGGACATAAGATATTAAAATCCATTCTTTATCATGTGCCAATTTCGATAAGCCACGCAATGTAAAAAAATCTTTTGATTCTTGCAATAAGTAAAATTACATTAGTACAATTTCTTTCTTATATACACCATTTTTCACAAAACATTTTCTCTGCTTTGTCCAAAAAACTATTTTAATTAATTTAGTTATATAGGTTTATATTGAGGTAAAATAATATTTATATCCTATATTTGCGCAGTTAATTTTCGGATATAATGATATCAATTGATTTTACAAAAAAGAATAAAGCTGTTATTCTCTTTGATGATGGAAGCTTTTATGAAGGTAGTGCGGCAGGAGTTACTGGCACTACCACAGGTGAGGTATGTTTCAATACCGGGATGACAGGATATCAGGAAATATTTACTGACCCATCTTATTATGGACAAATATTGGTGACCACGTATGTTCACATCGGTAACTACGGGATCAAAAAGTCTGATTCCGAATCCGAAAGAGTACAAATCTCGGGATTAGTTTGTAAAAATTTTACCAATGACTATAGTAGGCCTCTTGCAGATCAGGATATTCAGCAGTATTTTGAAGACAACCAAATAGTATGTATCTATGACATAGACACAAGAGCTATTGTCAAAAATATCAGAGATAAAGGTGCTATGAACTGTATCATATCTTCCGAAATATTTGATAAAAAAACATTGACAGAAATGTTGGCTAAAGTTCCATCCATGGATGGGCTGGAGCTTGCAAGCAAAGTGACTACTGCGGCGCCATATGAAGTTGGCGAACCCAATGCAGCATATAGAATTGCCGTCATGGATTTTGGTACCAAAAGAAATATACTCCATAGCCTTGCTCAAAGAGGATGCCACCTAAGAGTTTTTCCTGCTACAACATCGGCAGCAGAAATTCTTGATTATAAAGCCGATGGATACTTCTTGTCCAATGGGCCTGGTGATCCAGCAGCTATGGACTACGCAGTGTCAACGGTCAAAGAACTGCTTCAAACTAAAAAACCAATGTTTGGTATATGTCTGGGGCACCAGCTTATAGCACTTGCCAATGATATTCCTACTTACAAAATGCATCACGGACATAGAGGAGCCAATCATCCCGTACAAAATCTTGCGACAGGTAAGTGCGAAATCACCAGCCAAAATCATGGATTCACTGTGAGCGAAAACGAAATAGTAGCTAAAGTCGAAACCATCGAAATCACGCATAAAAATTTGAATGACCATACCATAGAAGGGATAAGAATGAAAAACCAACCTACGTTTTCTGTTCAGTATCACCCTGAAGCCAATCCTGGTCCACATGACTCTAAGTACCTGTTTGACCAATTTGTACACCTAATAAAACAAGCTAAAAATAATTAATAAGATGAGTGTAATTGCAGATATAAGAGCAAGAGAAATTCTTGACTCAAGAGGAAATCCAACAGTAGAAGTAGAAGTACTGACAGAAAATGGGATATTGGGCAGAGCGGCAGTACCATCAGGTGCGTCCACAGGAAAACATGAAGCGGTCGAATTAAGAGACAATGATAAGACCAGATACTTGGGTAAAGGTGTGCTTAACGCCTGCAATAATGTAGATGACAAGATCAGAGAAGCACTCATCGGCGAAGATGTCTTTGAGCAGCGATATATCGATGATATCATGATCGAGTTGGACGGTACTGAC
>JBATLS010000164.1:0-4366 GCA_049289435.1 Saprospiraceae bacterium
GTGGCCGCTATAAATGCACCAGCTCCAAATGGAATGATGATCCCGGCTATAGTATAAAAAAAAGTCTCTACACCATAGTAAAAATTTCGATTGCCATCATTGGTCGTATTCAAAGCGAGAAAATCTCTGTTGGCCCAAAAAAAGCCGTAAGATAGTCCCATGATCAGTCCTGCAAAAAAAATACCTGCCGTACTCAAATCATCCAGGGACATCATCGCAAACATTGACACACCGCTCAGTATCATCCCCAATGAATATAACCACGCTATTTTTACGCCATTCAGCAGATAACCATTGATCAGAAAAGTCAGTGGTATGCCAGTGTAAACGGCCAATTGAAAGATGACAACCAGGCTGATATCTGATGAGTTGCGCATGATATAAGCACCCACAAATAATTCGACAATAGGCATCACCATCGCATATATCAGATTGGTAAGAAGCAGTACTCTCATCGGTTTTGGATGAGAATTAAAAAATGTGAATTCGTTGGTCAATTTTGCAATCATGGGGTTACATTTAATAAGGTGGCCAAAATTTGATTGATAGAAAAAGTTGCACCACAAATGACCTCATCAGATGCACCATAATACATATAAAGGGTATCTCCTTCTACGATATGCCCATTGGTAAAAACCACATTTCCAAAAAAACCGGTCAACTCATACGAAGCTTCGGGCTGTAAGATAGGTTCAATTGACCTAGCAAGAACTATAGAGGGATCATTCAGGTCAAATAAAACTGCCCCCAAAGCATATCTGTGGTTAAAATCTGCCCCATGATAAATCTCCAGCCAGCCTTTATTGGTTTTGATGGGCGCGGCACCTGCTCCTATTCGGGCACTATCCCACATACCATGGCGAGTTTGCATCACACACTTGTGATTACCCCAATGAATCATATCAGGAGAGGAAGACTGCCATATAAAATTTCCACCGAGGTCTATGCCAGAAGGTCTGTGTAAACAATAATATTCGCCGCCTATTTTTTCATTAAAAATAGTGCAATCCTTATTGTGTGGCGGTAAAATCATACCTACTCTATTATATGTGATCCAGTCTTTGGTGGTAATCATGCCTACACCGACACCAAATTCTGAAACCTTTGTATATGTCAGCACATATTGGTCATCAATAAAAGTCACCCTGGAATCCTCAATTCCATAAGTTTCCAAAGGTCCTTTACCATATATTTTGGTCGGAAAGCCCTCAGGTTCATAAAATCTTACACCATCATCAGTGCAGACAAGTCTTAGATGTGACAATGTGGACAGGTACATTTTACCTTTATATGTCACCATCCTGGCATCGGACATATCCAGATCAGGATCATCTTTTGCGTATTTTAAAATTTCGATATTGCCATCTTCGTCCAGAATGGGAAAAGATACAAAACCATCCTCCTGTTGAGGTCGCTCTGCCACCCTAAGCAGCAACCAGGTTTTATTCTGAAACGTAAATGCTCCTGGATTTAATACACATTCAACCTTCATTTCAGCCAGACTTGGCTCAATTTCACTGGTTAAAATAATCGGATTTTCAGGAAATCTGATGCCCATGATGTTTGTTGATTTTATCTAATGACGGTCAAATAAAAAGTTGGTTCAAGGTGTATGTTAAAATATACTCCATGAAAGTGAAGGAGAATGAAACTGAGTTGCAGATTCCATTCTCATCACAAAAAAAAACACTAACTATTTTAAGCTATATAATGTCAGCATTATCATATTTTACTGAATTTCACAGATCCTATATTCTGACCATCTACAATGAAGTTTACAAAATACAAACCACTTGTCAAAGTCTGTGTGTCAAAAGTAATTTGACCTGAGCGCAAATCGTTTGCTGAAGGTGAAAACCCATCCATTTGTCTGCCCATATTGTCCAGAATTCTGACTTTTACATCATTTTTTAAGTTGAAGGTATGACTTATCTTCAGCATATTTGATACGGGGTTTGGTGTCAGTTTTACATCTCCATATTCTGCAATTGCAAAATCTTTGATACCCGTAGTTCCGGAATTGAACAATTTTGCTATCTCCGCAGTAGTCAGTGCTTTATTGTATATTTTTACATTGTCCAATGCACCTTGAAAATATTGACCACCTTCTATAGGATTACTACCAAAACACAAAGGTCTTGACGTACTGTTTAGTTTTGTAGGCACTGGTTTACTGTTAACTTGCTCACCATTTACATAGATGATGTTTTTTTCACCATCATGAACCATAGTCACAAACCACCAGAATCCTTTGACCATTTCATTGCCATCACCACTATCCATATCTGAAATAAAAATAGGGAATTGTGTATTATTTCCATTGGTAGTCCAAACTATTTTAAGGTGTTGAGGCAAAGAAATTTTCCATCTTTGATCCCAATGTCCAAAATCCATCACATACGCTTCAGCCACAGATGTATTCTGACCGTCTACCCGTATCCAAAAACTTACCGTCGTGTAATCTGATATTAAGTGGACTGCATTGGCCACCAATACAGAGTCCATATCGCCATCAAATTTTATATTCTGACCACCTGCCCCAAGTGGATGAGTAGAAACTTCAAAGACGGGATTACCTCCGATCACTCCGTGATTATTGTATGGGGTAGCATCATTGGCATTGCCATCAAAAGGATAATGAGCCACTAACCCAGCTTCACCAGTATCCAGTGGTTTGGTGGTACTCAATGTAATTTCAGCCACTTCCGAATTATTACCGGAAAGGTCAAAGGCATAGATTTCAAAAGTATAAGCTGTTTCAGTATCCAAACCGCTTACAAAAACAGATACTGCACTTTCTGTAAGAGAATCAAAAAATAAACCATCTACCAACACTACATAACCTTCCAGTTTTCTGTCATCTACCGAAGGAACCCAGGAAAGTAAAACTGAATTGGCTCCTGCATTTCCTTTAAAATCACCAGGCTTTGTAGGTGGAGTGGTATCCGGTGTTTCATCCTGACCTGAGGTCACACTTAGTGTGGTGATCAACGACTCATTGCCGGCTGCATCTATAGCAGATACACCAAATACAAAAGTGGTCAAAGGTGTAAGATTGGATATATATGCAGTCAGATCTTCTACGGTTCCTATTTGTGAACCATCCTGATATACATTATAACTTGTGACTTCCACATTATCTGTGGCAAGCGTCCATGAAAGTTCCACATTGGTAAAATCTACTGATGCCGTCAGATCAAGTGGTGCGCAAGGGCTTTCATCATCCAATTCAACAGGTGGTATAGATTGTAATACATAAAGTTCCAATACTTCCTGCGCGGTCAAAGCACGATTGTAAATCTGTACTTCGTCGAGAGTACCATCAAAATAATTTGCTCTGTCAATAGGGTCATAACCTATGCCTAAAGGATGCGATGTTTTATTCAGCGGACCTGAGTATGATTTTTCATTGACCTGAACACCATTCATATACATTCTATCCACAGTACCATCATGGGTCATCACTAAATGGGTCCACTCTCCTACTTTCAATTCGTTGCCATCTCCTGAATCCATATCATTGCAGCAAGATGTTGCGTGTGTGGTAAATACAGGCTTACCATGGCCCGGCATAGATATCTTCCATCTTTCCTGCCATCCACCGTGTGAAAGCATATATACTTCGCCGGATGCAGGCAAAGCATTCACTTTGGCCCAAAAACTGATAGATGTAAAATCTGAAGTCAGTTGTGCTGAATTGGCCGCTTCTACGTAAGTGGATTTGCCATCAAAAACTATTGCTCTATTCGTTTTACCAAATCTGTCTTTAGTACTTAAAGCATTGCCATAAGCATTGTTTTTGTATGCTGTTTGGTCATTTCTTGTATTGTCAAAAGTGTAATCTGCCACCAGATCAGAGGTCACTTCAGGAACTGCTGCCTGCATATCATATAAAGCGGCGATTTCTACGTCACTTAATGCTCTATTGAATATCTGTAAGTCATCGAGGCTTCCATCAAAAAAACCACTTTCATCAATGGGGTTAAAACCTATCCCAAGCGGATAATTGGTTTTATCCAAGGTACCTGCAGCATTTTTTTCGTTGACTTTAACGCCATTAAAATAGATGATGTCTTTTGCTCCATCATGCACCATTGCGACATGCGTCCAGGAATTAATCGTCAAAGGTGTACCTGAATCCAGGTCGCTGCAACAACTACCACCGGAATGGGTGGTGAATACAGGCTTACCATGACCCGGCATAGATATCTTCCATCTTTCCTGCCATCCACCATTTGACAACAAATAAACTTCTCCTGATGCAGGAAATGAGTTTGGATTTACCCAAAAACTAATTGTTGTATAATCAGATTGCAAAGCGACAGAATTTCCAGCAAATGCGGCACCGTTAAGGGCATTACCGGCC
>JBATLS010000165.1:0-28118 GCA_049289435.1 Saprospiraceae bacterium
GATGATACCGGAGTGACCTCTACTTTTTCAGGGTCAGTCAGTATGGTACCTGCCAAGTGCATAATAGAATCCGGCATAGTGGCTGAAAAGAAGAGTGATTGCCTTTTGACAGGTAATAGTTTGATGATTCTTTTGACATCGTGTACAAATCCCATATCCAGCATACGATCCGCTTCGTCCAGTACAAAATGCGTGATATGACCCAGTCGTACATAGCCTTGATTCACAAGATCCAACAACCTGCCAGGGGTGGCTACAAGGATATCCACTCCGTTTTTGAGTGCATTGACTTGACTGTATTGGTTGACACCTCCGAATATCACGGTATGTCTTAAGTTAGTGTTTTTACTATAATCAGCCAGACTTTCATCTATCTGTATGGCCAATTCTCTGGTTGGGGTGACGATCAGTGCTTTGATACGTCGGTGTGTCCTATCGTCTTGATTGGCAAGATGTTGTATGATAGGGATGGCAAATGCTGCTGTCTTTCCTGTGCCAGTTTGTGCGCAGGCCAACAGATCAGTACCTTCTAAAAGTAAAGGAATAGATTTTGCTTGAATAGGGGTAGGTGTAGTATAACCTTTTGACTTAAGAGCAGCCAATATGGGCTCAATTAGTCCTAATTGTTCGAATGACATATATTATTTTTGTACCGGTTCTCCATTATTGAACTGCGAAGAACCTAAGGGAGGGTGATTTATAAACCACAAAG
Organism: Saprospiraceae bacterium; assembly: GCA_049289435.1. Lineage (GTDB taxonomy): Bacteria > Bacteroidota > Bacteroidia > Chitinophagales > Saprospiraceae > OLB9. The sequence goes on from JBATLS010000165.1 coordinate 713, forward strand.
GTAGTCAAATATTGACAAAATGTATCAACTTTAAATTTAATATTAATGTCAATATTTGACTTGCTAACCCTATAATGCTGATAAGCAACTATTTATAGGTCTGAAAAATATTTAATAAAAAAGATTATTGAGCATCCTTCAGATACATTCTGAATCCATTGCCATGAATATTTTCTATTTCTATATTGGTGTCCTTGGCCAGATATTTTCTGATTTTAGTGATGAAAACGTCCATACTTCTAGCCGTAAAGTAGTTGTCATCTTCCCAGATTTTGGTAAGAGCCTCTGATCTTTGCAGCACATCATTCATTCTAAAACAAAACAATCTCAATAGTTGCGCTTCTTTTGGCGACAATTTATCTGTACTTTTATCCGGATTGTAGGTAAGAATACGCAGTGCGAAATCGAAGTGATAGTTTCCTATGATAAATTCTCTTTGATTTTCCTGGTCTTCTTCAGGTTTGGCAGATCTTCTCATGACAGCCTTTACCCTAAAAAGCAATTCTTCTGAATTGAATGGCTTGGTGATATAGTCATCTGCCCCCAATTTAAATCCTTCCAGCACATCTTCTTTGAGTGTCTTTGCAGTCAAAAATATGATAGGAATGTCTTTATTGATAGCTCTGATTTCTTTGGCCATGGTAAATCCATCCTTTTTGGGCATCATGACATCGGAGATACATAATTCAAAGGTACCTTTTTTGAAAGCTTCGAGGCCTGCTTCACCATCTATGGCCAATGTGACGTCATAGTCGTGCATTTCAAGATATGATCTCAATACATCACCAAAATTCTGATCATCTTCTACTAATAATATTTTGTTTCCCATGTTATTGATTTTTCTGTAATACTAAACTGATTTTTTGAATGATTTATTATGCTGGCTGTTTTGTAGGTAAAAAAACGGTGAAAGTACTCCCTTTTTCTGGCTCGCTTTTGACCGTCACCTTCCCATGATGTGCATCTACCATTGCTTTTACGTAACTTAACCCTAAACCAAAACCTTTGACATTGTGCAAATTTCCTGTGTGGACACGATAAAATTTTTCGAAAATAAACTTGAGCGCATCTTTTGACATGCCGATACCATTGTCAGAGATAGAAATTTCCACTCCATATCGTACGTTAGACGTAGCGATGTGGATGTTTGGTTTGTCAGGGGTATATTTTTCTGCATTGTCGAGTAGATTATTTATTATGCTTGCGATATGCGTGAGGTCGCCAGTGATCATCGGATTTTGGGCATGGAGCTCAGTAGTGATGCTGCCTCCTTTTGCTTGGATCTTTAGCTCAGCGTTGATGACTGCGGCCTCTATGATGTCATGCAAATTGATGACATTAAACTTGAGTTCTACATTTTCTTTTTCGATCTGAGCCATCTGCAACACCTTTTCTACCTGACTTAACATCCGGCTGTTTTCTTGCTTGATGATATGTATAAACCTGGAGACCTTATCTTTGTTTTCCAATATAGTAGGACTCAGTATCGAATCTGATGCCAATGATATCGTGGCTATGGGGGTCTTGAATTCGTGCGTCATATTGTTGATAAAGTCCGTCTTCATTTCAGATACTTTCTTCTGGTGCAATATGACATAGATGGTGTAAGAGAAGCAGACCAGGATCAAACCCGTGAATAGTACTGAGCTAAAAAGGATGCCTATGACATTTGACCAAAGAAATCTCTTTTTGCCTGGAAAGTATAGATTGAGATGTCCGGGATTGATGATCTCATCATCATACAGAGATATTTTATATTCAGCTTTATAAAGTGGGTTCATAGCGGCGACATTGCTCGATTTGGTAGTATCGCCTATCGTCGCCGTATAGTTGCCATTTTCGATAAAATAGGCACGGTCTTTATTGGAATATACCCCATATTCGTAGTCCAGATCTATGGCTTTTGATTCAAGTTCTATCTCCAAATATTTATCCAGTTTTTCTTTGTCAATGTTTTCTAACAGTTGATCGGGATCGAGAAATGATGATCTGTACTCCAGCTCTTTGATCCTTTGATTGAGCTCTTTGCTATTGGTATTGATATCTTCACGTATGATTTTTTCAATAAAACTTTTGGGCTCCAATATGCTTTTCTCCTGATAGTATTTTATTTCAGCAGCTGTTTCGGCGTCTGTAGTCAATCTTTTTTTGACATTATTGAGAGCGATGGTCACTTTATCATTGAAGTTTTTTTCGTCCAGATCTACGGCCCTCTTCACCCAGAAATATTGAATGACACCAACCCCTATCAAAGATAAAGTCATGATGATGATGATACTCCAGATGGCTTTTTTACTCATGAGAACAAATATATTTAATCATAATTAGGGTTTTGCTATTTTAACAACAAAATAACGCACTTTATTATTTTTCCATCGTTAGTAACATTAGGGTTTTGACCTTTTTCTGATATTATAAAGGAAGGTAACACACCAATAAATCAAATATTTGTTCATTTCGTTGCGATTTCATGAATATTTAGAGACTTTTGTGACTAAAATTGCCGTATAGTTGATATCGATTTTACATAATTATAGTAAGTTTTTACTTTGTCTGGGCTTCCATTTTGCGTTGATATTTTGGATGGTGGGGTGTGCCAGCACTGGTAATCCTACTGGCGGGCCTCGTGATTTGTTGCCACCAGTATTGGATACATTGTCGTCTTCATTGGACAGACAAACCAATGTCAAGCCGAAGGAGTTAATATTTTTGTTTGACGAATTTGTCGAAGTTCGGGACCCTATCAAGCAAGTCCTTGTCTCGCCCCCGCTCACATATATCCCCAAAGTGACCCATCGAGGCAAAAAAGTAACATTTGCTTTTGATGAAAAAGAAGTACTTCGTGATGATGCTACCTATACCATCAATTTTGGAGAGGCCATTGTAGATTTTCATGAGGGCAACAAACTCGAAAACTTTACCTATGTATTTGCTACAGGTGATCAGTTGGACAGCCTAAATCTTAAGGGCAATATTTTTGATGCTTTGACCAATACCCCAGATGAAAACATGGTGATATTTTTGTATGATAATTTGCAAGATTCAGCAGTGAGTCTCGAAAGACCTTTTTACTTTGCTCGACCTGATAAGTCAGGAAACTTCGCTTTTAGAAACATAAAATCGGATACTTTTCGGATTTTTGCCATCAAAGATGAAAATATAAATTATATATATGATCTCGAGACAGAAAAGATTGCTTTTTACGATACATTGGTCGTACTCACTGACACTTTCAAGCAGTCCATCCAACTGAGGACCTCACTACCAACTCCCAATTTGAAAATAAAGAGTGTCAACGCAAAAACATACGGAAAGATCAATATTTTGTGCAATACTGTCCCCGGACCTGACTTGATTTACGATATTTCAAACCCATCTGTGATCCATGCCCGTGAAGTGATCGGTGACTCAATCAACATTTATTATCATACAGAACTTGACTCATTCAATTTATTGATTTTGGGAGATACCATACTGGTCAAACCTCCTTCATTTGAAGATTTTAAGAGAAAAACCAGATTCAATGTCGTTACTTCCAATCTTTCCATGCAGATGCTGCCTACGGACTCCCTGATGATCGTATTTAATTTACCAATAGTTGTCGTGCCTTCTGGTCGAATTCAAATCATAGATTCGATTGGGCCTATTGAGAATATCGACTTTACTTTGTCATCAGATCGCAAATCCTTGATCATGAAATACCCTTGGGGATCTGGCGAAGAATATCAGTTAAATATGGACAGCGGCGCCATCAGCAATATTTACGGGCAGGTATCGGACAGTCTGGACTTAAAATTTGGGATTGTGACTCCTGATAAACTCGCTTCACTCAAAATCATCGTCAATGATCTGGATAGTACTTCCAGTTATATCATCAGAATACTAAAAGAAAATTTTATGATATATCAAACCTTTTGTAAAAATAAGAGACAATTTGAAATATTATTGAGTGGACTTTTGGCTGATCGGTACAACGTAGAAATCATCGAAGATAAAAACGATAATTGCAAATGGGATCCAGGAAATTATTGGACCAAAACCCAACCTGAAGCATATCAATTGACCAAAGGAAACAAACTGAGAGAAAATTGGGAGACCGAATTTGAAGTGAAATGGAGCACAGCACCAATCAAAAATAATGAACCAATCTCATCCCCTCAGGGTTTAAATCTCAACATTAACCAACAACCCAAAAAATAATGGTGTTCAGATCTGACAATTTATTGAAAATATATGGAAAACGGGAAGTCGTCAAGCAAGTATCCATCCATGTAAATCAAGGAGAAATCGTCGGTTTGCTAGGGCCCAACGGAGCCGGAAAGACCACTACATTTTATATGATGGTGGGATTTATACAGCCTAATGAAGGTAGGGTTTTTTTGGATGATCAGGATATCACCAATGATGCTATGTATCGAAGAGCACAAAAAGGTATTGGCTACTTACCGCAAGAACCAAGTGTATTTCGCAAACTGTCAGTAGAAGATAACATCAGAGCCGTTTTGGAAATGACCACCTTATCCAAGGCTGAACAAAAAGATAAGTTAGAAACATTGATTGGAGAATTCAGGCTGGAAAAAGTACGTAAAAATATAGGCGACTCACTTTCAGGTGGCGAAAGACGCAGGACGGAAATCGCACGCTCGTTGGCGTCCAATCCAAAATTTATCTTGCTTGATGAGCCTTTTGCTGGTATAGATCCGATAGCCGTAGAAGATATACAGTACATCGTAGCAAAGCTCAAGACAAAGAATATAGGCATCCTCATCACGGATCACAATGTACAGGAAACTTTATCAATCACGGACAGAGCCTACCTGATGTTTGAAGGCAATATACTTAAAGCAGGGACTGCCGAAGAGCTTGCCGAAGATGAAGTAGTCAGAAGAGTCTATTTAGGTAGAAATTTTGAATTGAAGAAAAAAATCATAAATCTCAATGAGCATATATAGAATTGCTTTATGTGCTGGTCTTTTGGGTTGGTTAGCTTGTAGCCCGCATAAAGATCCCTTATCTGCAGAGGAAAAATTTGCGGTGGACACTATTTACAATAATCAACTCAGCGATTGGCGGCGTCATTTAGACTCTATATGCGTTGCCCAAAAAGATTCACTTTTTGTTCATGCTGTAGATTCGATCAAAAAAGAAAGGATGGAAGAGATAGAAATGTTGCTGATGAAAAATCATAGGGCAGAATGAAATGTGCCATACTCATATCAATTGCCTTTTTGCTGTCAGGGTGTAATGATAATGGTGCATCACTGACCATAGAAAGTGAAAGGATCAGAGAGGCAGTTGACGCCCGACAATCAGTGTATGCTGAGCAGATACTGGGGACTTGTTTCGATGATATATTGAGGCGTGCGGATGCACATGTGGACTCGCTGATTACAGCGGAGATCAATTATCAATTATCAGATTCCATCGTTTTTCCACCAAAACCCATAAAGCCCGACTGGCCTGGCAAAATCATTGTGCCCGATAGCATCACAGCCCGACCTATTTTTGATGAATAATTGACCTCCAGTTTTATAATGGGCTAAAATCCATCACAACTTTCCTAAAAAAACATCCACTAAGATATAAATTAATGATTTATGGGTATATTTACAACTTAAAATCAATATTTTATACATGTTGAATAATACTATTTGGATTTTAGCATGCTTGATATATGTACTACCTGTTTCGAGCTTTTCACAGCCCGTTTTCGAAAACAAGACAAGACTGTACAAAAAGTATTTACCCACCCGAAGTGTCATGCCGGGGGGTATGTATGATGTAGATGGTGATCTCATAGACGACCTCATCATCATGGATTTGGGACGAGTCATGAGATATGTCAAGAGTAGCGGAAAGCATTTTTCGCTATCACTGGTCAGGTCCCAATCAGTATCTGCCAATAAGGAGTGGACTCTTGCCGGAGGAGACATCAACAATGATGGATATCCGGAGATATTGACTGCTGGTGAATTTGGGCCTATCACTGTCACCTCTTTGCTCCCCAACCAAATGACCAAAACCACACTACCGGGCGGCATCTACGCTCAGGCTTCTGCGACAGCAGACATAGACAATGATGGCTGGTTGGATTATTTTGTGTGCAATGATGATGGTCATTCGAGGATATATATGAACAATAAGGCAGGTGGGCTGACCTTGACAAATATCATAGATTTTGCAAAAAATGATCCTACGGATGGTTCAGGGAATTATGGATGTGAATGGGCTGATGTCAATGGCGACCTGCTTCCGGACTTATGCATCAGCAAATGTAGAGCAGGAGTAACAGATCCGAAGGATGGGAGACGTATCAATAGATTGTACATCAATAAAGGCAATGGTATATTTGAAGAAAAAGGTGCAGAGTTTAAACTCAATAGCGGAGAGCAAACGTGGGTTACTACCTTCGGAGATATAGACAATGATGGTGATATGGATGCTTTTGTAGTCAATCATTACGGTCCTCATGCTTTGATGGAAAATATCGATGGCCAGTATTTTAAAGAAATTCCATTTGCGCAGAAACTAAATTCCTTCGGGTTTCAGGCGGTCATGCGTGATTTTGATAATGATGGTTGGATGGACATCTTGATGACTGGGGTAGAAGGCAGTACATTTATCCATAACAAAGGCAACAAAAAATTTGAAATCATCAAAAGTCTCATCGGCCCGGCACAGCCCCGATCTATGACTGTCGGTGACATCAATGACGATGGGTTTCTGGACGTGCATGCCCACATGGGCGACCCTATCAATGATATCGGCCCAGTAGATGATGAATTGTGGCTCAACAAACCCAATGGAAACCACTTCATAAAAATCAATCTGGAAGGAAAGACGACCAATCGATCAGCTATCGGTACACGTGTAGAAATATATGGTGCCTTTGGTATGAAGGTGCGGTACGTCAAAGGCGGTGAAAGCTATGGTATTTTCAATAGTTTGCAGCAGCATATTGGATTGGGGGCGCATGATAAAGTAGATTCTTTGGTAGTGAGGTGGCCATCAGGTTTAGTGGATAAGTTTACAAACCCTGCAGTTGATCAGACTTATTTTGTTCAGGAAAATATATGTATGACTGTACACACGGAGCTCTATTCAGACATCCAGATCAGAAAGTCTGAGATGATAGATCTTTCAGCGCTAGATGGATATACATCTTATCAATGGAATACAGGGCTTACTACCAAACAAATCAAGGCAGATACTGGCGTATATTTTGTCCGTATGGTGGATGCACTGGGGTGTGTCACCATATCAAAACCCATTGTAGTGGCTTCAGGATGCTTTAGCCAAAGTACTAAATTAATCAACGAAGGTAAAAAAGTAAAGTTATGTTCCGGTCATACATTGCAACTTAGCACGATGCCCGCTTCCTCTTACCTGTGGAGCAATGGTAATACATCAGCAACTATTGAAGTAGCAAAGTCAGGTGTATGGAGCTTGGTGGCGGTGGATTATTGTGGCAATAAAGCATATGATACCATAGAAGTAACTATAGACCCAATCATTTGGAATGTCAGAGGAGACACCATCGTCAAAGGCCAGCAAGCAAGGTTGATATCAGACCTACCTTTGACATCCTGGTTCTCAAAAGATGATCTGATCAGTCCTGTCTTTGTTGGTGACACCCTAAAGACTGACCCTCTGGAGGTCAATACTACATTTTTTGCAAAAGCATCAGCGGTTATCGACCAAAAAGTGGGTAGGTTGGGCGAAAAAGAATTTCCACTGTCCAATTTGTTTGGTGCCAACTCCACCGCTGGAGGTCAGGTATTTAATGTCGAAAGGCCATGTACTTTGCATGCTATCAAGGTCAATACTGATACCCAGGGAGCACGTAAAGTGATCATTATCAATAACTCAGGAGATACGGTATATCAAAAAATAGTGTTCTTAACTGCTGGTATTCAAAGAGTAGTGCTGGACGCAAAACTAAAAGCAGATAAATTATATACCATCTCCACAGATACTTCATTCAATGTCTTATCTTTGGGATACAGATCTCCCAGATTGGTTAGGACTTTCAATGGTACTGCCTACCCGTATGTGGTTGATAATGTGATGACTATACTGTCATCTACCTTTGGCGCAGTGTATTACTATTACTTTTACGATTGGGAAATCAATTATGACATCGTCACTTGTGATAGTGACCTCAGAGAAGTCCATGTAACCGTCCAATCTAATTCCGCTTCTGAAAATAACAATACAGCCCCAATATTTCACATTTACCCTAACCCTGCCACTCAACTGGTCTATCATAGTTTCGACCCTAAGGTGAACAATGTGGATGTATATGATGCTCAGGGAATAAAATTAACACACATCGTTCCTTTGAGTTCAAATACTGATGTATCTTTGTGGACATCAGGATTGTATATTTTTGCGATCAAAACCAATGGTAATACATATTTTTACAAATTGATAAAACACTGAGAAATGATGAACAAAATGATATTGACGATCTGTGGATGGCTTTTTTTAAGCTGCTTTGCCATCGGACAAAAAGATATAGTAGTCGCAACTACTCCGGCGCCGTCAGTGACCAAACACATCCACAATATGCGCAATGGTAAGACACTCAATTATACTGCGACATCAGGATACATGCTTTTGGAGACGGAGGATGGCAAAGATAAAGCACGTATGTTTTATACTGCATATACTCGAGACGGAGTCACAAATCCAGCTGATCGCCCCATCACTTATACATTCAATGGTGGTCCTGGATCTGCATCAGTTTGGTTGCACATGGGGGCTCTTGGGCCTAAGCGAGTTGTGATGGAGGACAATGGAGCATCTCTGGCTCCTCCATACAAAATAGTGGACAATGAGTTCAGTTGGCTGGAAGTGTCAGATCTCGTATTTATAGATCCCATCATGACTGGGTATTCGAGACCGGTGGAAGGGATAGACAAGAAGGAATTTTTGGGATACAAAGAGGATATCGAATCAGTAGGCCAGTTTATACAGCTATACACCAGCAAAAATGCCCGATGGGCCAGTCCAAAATATCTGGCAGGCGAAAGCTATGGTACCACTCGTGCAGCAGGACTGAGCAATTATCTGATCACAAGGTATGGGATGTTTCTCAATGGCATCGTGCTGATCTCACAGATTACCAATTTTCAGACAGCAAGATTTGAGATAGGCAATGACTTGCCATATATGCTTTTTTTGCCTACTTACAGTGCGTCTGCATGGTATCATAAGAAGCTCAATCCCCAATTTGATGAGTTGGAAAGTCTCATGACTGAGGTTCGAAAATTTGCTTTTGGCGAATACAGCAATGCACTTACTCTTGGCGACAAACTATCAGCAAGCGATAAAAACCTAATCGCCGAAAAACTCTCCATCTACACCGGACTTAGCAAACAATTTGTGTTGGGCACCAACCTAAGGATAAATATACAACAGTTTTGTAAAGAATTAAGAAGGTCAGATGGATTGACCATAGGAAGGTTAGATAGTAGGTTTACAGGTCATGACTACAACCATGTCGGCGAACGGACAGAGTTTGATCCGAGTTATGATGCCACCATATACGGCCCATATACTGTGGCATTGTATGATCACTTGCAACGAAACCTAAAAGTCAACATCGATATCCCTTATGAAATACTGACAAGTAGAGCCCGACCATGGAATTATGACAATGTTCAAAATCATTATCTCAATGTCTCGGAAGAATTGAGACTGGCCATGGTCAAAAATCCATTTATGAAAGTGCTGATTTGCAATGGATATTACGATCTGGCAACACCTTTTTTTGCATCAGAATATACCATCGACCATATGTTTTTGCCTGAGCAGCACAAAAAAAATATCTCCATGAAATATTATCAGGCTGGTCACATGATGTACATCGAAAAAGAATCTTTAAAGCAGTTTACAGATGATGTTCTGGGTTGGTATATCGGTAAATAATAGAATTTGTGGTTGTGGTTCTCGCATTTGGATATCGATAACTTAGCATACAGGAGTAATTCCATCTCACTTTATTGCACATCATCATTATAAACTTCTCACATCCAGACCAATGACTTTATTGCTACAATTGTTCTTGTGCTTCTATGATCTCCAAGGCAACTTCTACATCAGATTGATGCACTTTGATCTCTATATTTTCTGTAGGAAGCATACTTCGGCTCTCTTCAAATCTGAAGGTCTTAATACCTGCATTATGTAGTGCGGCCAACATGATTTCTCCTATGATATGATCGTGATAATTTCTGATAGTGATAAAGTCTTGAGTTTCCATGGTGAGTTTGTATGTTGAACTGGTATAACATTTTTTGCAGTAGTATTAGTTCCTATGATTGACTAAAATGATGATGTTAGATCAAAAAAAATATTTTGTTACTGAACCCATTATCTCACATACTGATTTAAAAACGTTGGATGACTCTCTTGACAATTATTTTACTATTTGAATCCGTCATTATCTTTTACTGGCTTTGGTTTTATATAGCTTTTGGCAAGATTCAGCCTTGTACGGCGACTGATGCAGACCACTATCCGCCTGTATCGGTCATCATTTGTTATAAAAATGAAGCACACCATATTGCCACCACCATACAAGCAGTTTTGGATCAGGATTACCCGGATTTTGAACTGATAGCCATAGATGATTTTAGTACAGATAGCGGCTCGTCATTATTATCTAAGTTCAATGATGCTCGGTTGGTACCTATAAAAGCGAGCAAAGACAGTCAGGGAAAAAAAGCGGCTTTGGCCGAAGCTATTTCAAGAGCAAAGCATGATTTGTTATTATTGACCGATGCTGATTGTGCACCAGCTTCCAATCTTTGGATACAATCAATGGTGCAAAGTATATCACAAAGTCCGGATCATGGCATAGTCCTTGGTTATGGACCACTATATACAACTGGTTCCTGGGTCAACGGTTTTGCGAGATACGAAACTACGTTGACCGCCATGTTGTACATGACTTTTTCTGTATCAGGTCTGACATATATGGGTGTGGGCCGCAATCTGATGTACCGCAAAGCATTATTTTATCATCAAAATGGATTCAATCAACATTTGGATATAGTATCCGGAGATGATGATCTGTTGATTAGTCAAGCAGCCACATCATCTAATGTTGCTATCCAATTAAGTAAAGATAGTTTTGTATATTCATACAGTAAAGAAAGTATAGCATCCTTTCTTACCCAAAAGTCAAGACATATATCCACATCATTTTTTTATCGACCTTTGGTCAAGTTCCTTTTGGCAGGATTTGCTGGAGCTCAACTTCTTTTTTACTTCGGTATAGGACTGGGACTGATGCTGGGGGAAGTCACCTTTGCGTTAGCCATATTGCTTTTGGTTTCCAAGTGGTTTTTGCAGATGATCACACAGTATTCAATATTCAAACGATTAAGCAGTATTGATTTAGTGGCCTGGTTTCCAGTTTTTGATTTATTGATGATGGTGTATTATCTTTACTTACCTATGTTCAGGTTTTTCAACAAAAAAGATTGGTGATGACGGCTATGGTAGCATGTAATATTTTTTTTTTGGAGCATGAAGATAATCATTTTGCCCATTGTATGGAAGGCTCGCCATCTTGATGTGTCGGGATAGTCTGTCAGCCAGTAGCAATACAGGTAGGGGCAAAATATTTGGGTCTCATACTGCATGCTGAGGTATATTGAACTGCTATTTGATGGAATCCAATTTTCGGGAAGCCCTGTAGGATGAAATTAGAGATGGGGCTTCCAGTACGCACAAATAATACCAGCGGCGACAGCTACATTGAGCGATTCAGCAGATTTGTTTTGTGCTCCACCAATAGAAATTTTTTCTGATATATATGGTGTTAAATGTTCTGAAATACCTTGACCCTCACTGCCCATGACCAGGATAGTGTTGTCGGGTATGATCGATCGATGGATAGGTTGACCATTCATGTAGGTGCCAATGATATTTTTTCCAAAATTTGTCAATACTTCAAAATCTGAAGTGCACAATAATAATTGACCCAGACTACCCATAGAAGATTGGACTACTTTTGGGTTGAAAAAATCGGCACTATCCTCCGACCTGATGACCATATTTATACCAAACCAATCGGCTATTCGTATGATTGTGCCGACATTTCCGGGATCTTGCACCCCATCCAAATATATGGCATTAATTCCATTTTTTTGCAATAGATTTACATCATCTTCCGTTTTGTTCAATACGATCAGGATGTTGCCAGGGTTTTTGAGCGCAGATATCTGTGCCATTTCTTTGGTCGTAACAGTACTGACAACAAGCTGAGGTTCATGTAGTAGATAAGTATAAATGTGTTCAGAGCCCGTGCAGATAAATATTTCGTCGATTTCGAATTTTTTATTTTTAAGCAAATCTCTGACGACTTTATCTCCTTCAGCGATGAATTTGTTATAAATTTGTCTGTATTTTGCCAGATGAAGAGATTTGATGTACTTAATCCTGAATTTGGAAATCAAAATATAGCTATTTTAAATAATAAAATGAGCAAATTCCCGGACAGGTATCCACATGGATGGTTGGTAGTCACAGGGTTGATAGTCATCAGCTTTTTGACTTCATGCAATACTACCAAATATCTGCGTCCTGACGAGAGTCTGTTAACAAAGACAAAGATAATTTTTAAAAATGAAAAAAATGTATCTGATAGAAAAACACTCGAGAAAGATCTACTAGCTTTTGTAGATCAGAAACCCAACGAAAAACTATTTTTTTTCATTCCAAAAGAATACATCTATCTTGCCAATTCTCAAGAGGGTAAGAATGGCTTTTTCAATAAAATATTAAAAGGGATTGGGGATCCGCCGGTTATTTATTCGGATAGCATGAGCAACAGTGTGGTCGCCAAAATGGAAAATTATTTGCGATTCAAGAAGGGGTATTACGATGCCAAGGTGGACTTCTTTGTAGAAGAAAAGAGGAGCATCCATGGATGGCAAAACTCCTATGAAAATATTGTTTGGGAAAAAAATACGAGCGAAGTTTCATATATTATTTCTCCCGGACAAAGGTGGAAAGTTAAGGATGTCAGATACGAATCAGATGACAAAGAGCTATTATCATTTATCCAGCCTTTGACTTCCAATGCTTATGTAAAGAAAGGTAATTACATAGACTTTGACCAGTTTGATCAGGAAAACAGAAGAGTTACATTGGAGCTTCAAAACAACGGCTATGTAAATTTTTCCAATAGCTACATAGAGATATATGGTGACAGCAGTCGTGTCAATAAGGATATTGATGTCACTTTTCAGATACGAACTCCTTTGCCAGATACAGCGCATGCACGATATACCACTGGAAACATCAAAGTCTATACTGATTATTATAAAGATCAGGAGATGGATCAGCTAAAACAAGACACTATCTCTGGATTCAATTTTTTTAGACAATCTGATAAATATCTTGTAAAACCATCTTTGCTCAAAAATTCTATTTTTTTTCAGAATGGTACATTGGTCAGTCGGGACGATCGACAAAAGACTTATCGTAAACTCAATAGTCTAGGCACCTACAGATTTGTCAATATCATTCCTGTAGGCAGCAATATCGAAGACTCAATCATGAATTTCGATATCCAACTCACCCCATTTCAAAAAAAATGGGTCTTTGATGGTGGTATTCAGACCTATTATAGTACCCTTGGTGCAGCTAGATTATTAGGATTTTCATTATCATCTCAGTTTCTAAACAGAAATTTTTTGGGAGGATCAGAAAAATATTCCTTGAGAGCCGAAGCAGGTACAGAATTGGGTTTTTCAACGGATGGTGGATTTGTACAAAGGACGACCAACTTATCCATACAAAATATCCTCAACATCCCTTCTTTTCAGGACTTTATAGGTTTGGGCAGGTTGGCTTGGAGGACGGGAATTATAAAGGATAAATTTTACAAAAACTTTGTAGAAGAAGCCAGTACAAATATAGCATTGGGGTTCAGTGCCATCAATATCATCGATTTTTATTCATTAAGCTCGTTCAACGCTTCTTTTGGATTTGATTATACCTCCCCAGCTAACAATAGATATGTATTTAAGCCGCTGGGTTTTAATCTGGATCAATATCAAATCAAAGATACCTCCAGATTTGAACAAAATCCGCTGATTCTTTTGTCATTCAAGGACATACTTGGTACAGGATTTATTTTCAGAGATTTTTCATTCATATATAATAAAGCAAAAAACAGAAAGGGGATATCCATCATTGCTATCAACAACCTTGAGTTGTCAGGCTGGGAAGTACATTTCAGCAATTTGTTGTACAATGCCATATCTGGGTCTAACAAAGAATGGGTAATCAACACCACTAGACAGATTTCTTTTGCAAAATATGTCAGATATGAATTTGACGGGCGTCTGAATAAAGAATACTCCAGTACCAGAAGTTTGGCAACCAGATTTAATTTTGGAGTGGTCGTATCCTTTGGTGAAAATGCAGCGGTACCCTTTATCAGGCAGTTTGGCGTAGGAGGACCCAATAGTCTGCGTGCATGGAATATAAAAGAACCCGGGCCGGGAGGATATCGGGACCCATCTTCCAAAATCAGGGAGACACCCGTGATTTTTGTGAATCAGGGAGATATAAAAATAGAATTGAATGCTGAATACAGGTTCAATATAGTGTCTCTTTTTGATGGAGCACTTTTTGCAGATGTCGGCAACGTATGGACGCTAAAAGATGATCCAAATCGTCCCGGAGCAGCCTTCTCCAGTAGGTTTTATGACCAGCTTGCAGTGGGTATTGGGTATGGCCTTAGATTTAATTTTGATTTTTTCATCATTAGGTTTGATTCAGGATATAAGGTCAGAAGTCCTTTTGCCGATCCTTACAAAAAAACACAATGGTATTCGCTAAAAGAAATTCGCCAGCAAGGGATAGGCAATATACAAGTAGCAGTAAATTACCCATTTTGATAACCAATTCTGTATTATTTTTGTTATAAATTTTAAATATCTGATTTTCAACTTTAAATTATTTATACTAAACAATTGCTAAATGAAATCTTCTTTTTTACTATTTAAGTCTGCTGTCGTGATATTTTTAATGACTGCTAGTACAGCTTTTGGTCAACATATGTTGCCACCACTGACCTATAGCTATGATGCATTGGAGCCATATATCGATGCGCAGACCATGGAAATTCACTACACTAAACACCATCAGGGATACGTAAACAATTTAAACAAAGCGATAGGAGGGACGAAAGCCGAAAATATTCCTTTGGAAGAGTTATTGATTGGAGCAGAGAGAAGAGGGACAGCCATTCGAAACAATGGTGGAGGACACTATAATCATACCTTGTTTTGGTCTATCCTGGCTCCCAACAGCGTCAAAGCACCAAAAGGGAAACTGGCAGACGAAATAAAAAATACTTTTACCTCCTTAGATAGTCTCAAAACCTTACTAAACAATGGCGCTGCTACCAGATTTGGCTCCGGGTGGGTTTGGTTGTATGTGACACCACAAAAAAAACTGGCTGTCATCTCCAGTCCCAATCAAGACAACCCCATCATGGATGTGATGGGCGATTATAGGGGTATTCCTATCTTGGGCATCGACGTTTGGGAACATGCTTACTATCTAAAGTATCAAAATAAAAGGGGGGACTACCTTGGTGCTATATGGAATGTGATAGATTGGGACGCAGTCAATCGACATTATGAAAAAGCACTCATCAGCCCACTACTTAAGGTAATAGAAAAAGATGCATGGACAGCACTAAAAGATTTTCATATGGTGATGGCGCAAACTTTTCATCCTATGGAAGAAGGAAATTTTAAGCCTATCAGGGAGAGATCAGGAGAGATGCTGACAAAAGCTAAAAAATTAGCAAGTGCCAATGTGCCCGAGTCTTTCAAATCTGCGGCAATTACCAAAGCCATCAATGAATTGGTAGTTGGATCAATACAACTTGACAAATTGGTCCATAAAAAGGGAAATGATATGAAAGTTAAGGATAGCTTGGTTAAGTTGCACGATACTTTTCATGAGATACAAGGACTTTGTAGCGACGAGGATTAGGATATAAATCAACAAAAGCTTGCTATATTGTTGTAACGTTTATTTGAAAAGAAATGACCAAAAGTTACGTCTTCTCTATCGAAGCATTTGACTCAAAGCTATACATTCTGCGGCTTCTTTTACATCATGAACACGTAAGATGGATGCTCCTTTCAGCAGCGCATACATATGCAGAGCAGTGCTGCCATTCAGAGATTGACTGGCATCTATATTCAGAGGACGATATATCATAGATTTTCTGGACAAGCCTACCATCACAGGTAGGTCAAAGATTTGAAAAACTTCGAGTTTTTTCAATAATGAGTAATTATGTTCCACCGTTTTGCCAAACCCAAATCCAGGGTCGATGATGATATCTGTTATGCCCGCTTTTTGTGCTGCGGCAACCCTACCCACAAAATATTTCATGACATCATAAGTCACCTCTTTGTATGAAGGATTTTGCTGCATAACTTGTGGCAGTCCTTGCATATGCATCATGATATATGGGACTCCTGCCGCACTGACTGTATTCATCATAGACGGATCATATGTCCCTGCCGAGATATCATTGATCATGCTGACACCAGCCAGCATGCATTGATTTGCTACACTTGAGTGGATGGTATCGATGGATAAAATGGTATCTGGAAATTCTGTCAAAATGGTGTGAATAGTGGGAATCAGTCGGGTAAGTTCAGACTCCGGGCTAGATATTTTTGCCCCTGGTCGGCTGGACATAGCACCTATATCGATGATAGAGGCACCATCGGTCAGCATTTTTTCTACTTTTTGAAGGGTAACATCTATAGACCCACTACGTGAGCCTGAATAAAACGAATCATCTGTCAGATTAATGATGCCCATGATAATAGGTCTGTCAGAGGCAAGTAATCTTCCATTACAATTGAAGGATATGTGCACAAAATTTGAGTTTAGAAAATTACAAATAAAATATTAACTCCATCAAAGTCGTTTAGTTTTTTGAATAACAAATTTTATTTTTTATTACCAACGATCTTTTTTTCACAACTAAAAACTGTACAAACATAGTACAAATTAAACTTTTAAGGAACTCAAGGATATGATTTGTATGACAACAAATATAACGGACAATGACATCAGACCAAAACTTGGATGAACAATATTGGGATCTACGGCATCAAGCAGGCAATACCCCATGGCAACTGGGAGTAGTATCACCACCTGTAGCTGCTTATGTGGATCAGTTGACAAATAAGGATATAAGTATTTTGATACCTGGGGCGGGACATGTTCATGAGGCAGAGTATTTGTTGCATCATGGTTTTAAAGATATTACCATTTGCGATATCTCTAAGGTGGCCATAGAGAGCATAAAACAAAAGCTTGGCGAGTCATCAGGAGTACATTATGTACATAGCGATTTTTTTTTGATAGGAGGGACTTTTGACCTTATCATTGAGCAGACATTCTTTTGTGCTTTGGATCCGACTTTGAGATCTGATTATGTATCGACCATGTATCGATTATTGAGAAATGGTGGAAAATTGGTGGGCTTATTATTTAGTTCTGTATTTAGTCATTCTGGACCTCCCTTTGGTGGTGATGTATATGAGTATAAACTATTGTTTGGTAAATGGCTACACATTCAAACTATGGAAATGTGTTACAACTCCATTCCGCCAAGGCAAAACAATGAACTATTTTTTATATGTCAAAAATTGTCAAATGTCTAAATATTAACATAATTATTTTGGGTATATGGATATACACTATTATCTTGCGCAGTCTTTATGTTTTTAAATTCATAAACTTTTTGTTACTTCGATTTTTTAGAAATTTAATTCATTCCTTAAATTTCTAAAAAACCTGAAGGATGTTTGTATTTTAGAATATATAGTTTTTCATTTTTTTTTGCAAACCGTAAACCAATTGAGACTTGAAACTTACACCATTCACCATGAGTAAGCTTAAAAAGCGTCATGTGGACGTGATCCTCTCTTTGATCATCGCTTCACTACTTATCATAGGATATCACTCAGAAAGTAAAGCACCAACTGACGATCCCAAAGAAGAAAATCAAATCGTAAAAGCATCAGAATATCAATTTGGGTTTAACCTTGACTCTGTGCATATCGCCAATAATATCGTTAGGAAAAATGATTTTTTCGGAGATATTTTAAGGTCAAATGGTCTCACAACCAATCTCATCATGTTGTTAGAACACGAGGCTAAGGACATCTTTAATATACGAAATATTCAGGTAGGTGCCAAGTACCATGTGGTCAGAAAACACGAATGTGATGATACACCTATTGCTATAGTGTATGAACCTGATAAATACAAGTACATCTTATATGAACTTAAAGACGAAGTAAAAGTCCGGTTGGTCGAAAAAAATGTGGAAGTTTGCGAACAAACATCCTATGGAAAAATCGAATCTACGCTTTGGGGAGCCCTTCAAAGTCAGAACATAGATCCCACCATTATAGATCTGATGGAAGATGCCTTATCCAGTTCAGTGGATTTTTACCACACCCGCAAAGGGGACGAATTCAAATTGATATACGAAAATAAGTATATCGATGGTGAGCTGGTCGGTATGGGCAAACTCATAGCTGCATGTTACATCAATGATAATGGGGCCAATTATTCTATGTTATTCAAGTCAAAAGATGGAGAAGGATATTTTGATGTGGAAGGGAGACCGGCTAAGAAAGCTTTTCTTAAAGCTCCAGTTAAATTTTCACGTATATCCTCCAATTATAATCTAAGACGTTTTCATCCTATCAAAGGGAAAACTATACCACATTTGGGTACTGACTATGCAGCTCCATATGGTACTGAAATAAGGACAGTATCTGATGGGGTAGTCATAGCTGCCTCCTACACAGGAGGCAATGGCAACTTTGTGAAGGTAAAGCATGACAATGTTTATGAAACTCAATATCTGCACATGTCAAGATTTGCCAAAGGTATCAGACCAGGTACGAGGGTCAAGCAGGGACAGACCATCGGTTATGTAGGAGCTACAGGGCTTGCTACCGGACCTCACGTATGTTTCAGATTTTGGAAAAATGGACGACAGGTCAACCATCTGAAAGAAAAGCTACCAGTGGCACAACCTATGAATATGACAGAATTGCCAGCATTTTTTGAATATAGAGATAAAATGTTGCTGAAATTTAATGAGATCAATTTGCCTAAAAATGATCTCGCATATTCTGCACAGGCCAAAAATCTGGCAGTGATTAAACCTTAATAAGTCACAGCAATCTGATATTTTTTGGAAGGATTAAATTTTCATTTTGATGCAAAATGGAGGTTTGATTTTAGTTTGATTTCATGTACGTTATGTCACTAACTGCTCTGAAAGCTCCCTGCCTATATCGTGGACAAACACAACTCCCAGGACTTGCTACCTACATATTTACAATCTCATTCTTGGTGTATATTGAGGCTAATAATTATTTGATTTTATAAAATTATTTTGTAATTGTATAGGTATGATCAATATCAGTCAAAAATGATCATTAAGCTATAAAGCCCTGAAAGAGCGAAATTTGCCAACGATGGGTGCAACCCATCGTTAACAATCATCAAACAAATTAGCCCTGAAAGAGCGAAAGAATTGGAATGGGTAAGCCACTTTGGACAATGTGAGATATTAATATCATATTAACCCCTAAAGAGAATATCAAGTGCTAAATTTTTGCTTCCCAAGGTGAATATTGCACCTTTGATCTGAATCCGTAGGCTGGTGGGTATTTCAAGGGGATGAACTAAATAGTTACATTATTTTCATAAAAATAATTTCCTATATCTATACATTATTCATTATACTTATGTGTTTTTCCTTAATTGATAAGCTCATACTGCAAAATTCTCACTTTTATTATTTTGTATTATATAAAAGCTTGAATTTTATTATAAAAATATATCTGAATTTTGGTATTTGAGATATTTTGTTTTAGTTTTACACGGTTTTTAACCTCAAGTGCTCTGTCAAGATAAAGAACTACATTTAGTTTTAAGTTCATTATCTACACAGAGCACTAAATGTATCCGTATTTGTATCAAATCTTAATCCCCCCAAGATTTTATTACATTAACCTTAATCAAAAATGAAGAATTTAAAATACGTTTACAACGAGCTCACATTGCAATATGAAACGCACAAACGATCGAGAAAAGAAATCTTGAGAAG
Source organism: Saprospiraceae bacterium (assembly GCA_049289435.1). Lineage (GTDB taxonomy): Bacteria > Bacteroidota > Bacteroidia > Chitinophagales > Saprospiraceae > OLB9. The sequence goes on from JBATLS010000165.1 coordinate 20,913, forward strand.
AAGCGTCCAATTTACCTCTGCCGTTGTAACTACTTCTGTCCTTTTATTTATAGTTGCCTACCAATACTTTCCGACTCCCAAAGAGAAAGTCATAGAAAAAGAAAAGGAACAGTTGGAGTTTTACCTTACGCAATTGAGTGACCAATACAATATACTTTCTAAAAAAATAGAATCACTACACGAAAAAGATAGTGAAATCAATAGAATGATACTTGGTGCCGAACCGATAGATGATGGTATTTGGAATGGTGGTGTGGGTGGTCACGATAAGTATGAGTTTCTCGAAAACTTCAAAGAGACTGGCAAGATGATCAAAGCAAATTTAACCAGAGTGGATGAGCTCAAGTTGAAAATCGACATTCAAAAGAAATCATTGGATAGCTTGTACAAAGTGGCGGTCATCAAAGAAAAGAAACTGGCTTCTATCCCGTCTATCAAACCAGTAAAAGAAACTGCACTGAAAAAAGACGTAAAATTTTTATCAGGATTTGGGATGAGGATACACCCAATACACAAAATGAGGCGTTTTCACAAAGGGCTGGATTTTACAGCTCCTCAAGGCACAAATATACAAGCTACCGGAAATGGTAGGGTAGTGTCTATCAATAAGACTGGAAGCGGATATGGTAAGCATGTTTTGATAGATCATGGTTATGGCTACAAAACGCTTTACGCTCACATGCACTCCATTGATATCAAAGAAGGTGCAATAGTCAAAAAGGGCCAAAAAATTGGATTGGTAGGTAGTACAGGTACCAGTACTGCACCGCACCTCCACTACGAAGTATGGCTCAATGGTGTAGCGATCAATCCTATAGACTATTGTCTGGATGGACTTACAGCCAAAGAATATCAGGACCTAGTCAAAAGAGCATCTACGGACAATCAGTCACTGGATTAAGCTTGGCTAAAGCTTCTTTAAGTTTTGATTCTTCCTTTTGCCATTGGTACATCTGTGATGCTGATATACAATTATTTTTCATATTTATCAGTCTTGGTTGATCTGCCAAAGCTTGATTAATTGCCTTCACGATCGTATCTTTTTTAAGATCCTGGATCAAAAAGCCGACTTCATACTTCGATATGATATTTCGATACTCAGGAAAATCCATATTTACAGAGGGAACTCCCGCATGCATATAATCAAAAAATTTATTGGCCAACGAATAGTAATAGCTTTTGCTCACAGCATCAAGTAGGTTGATTCCCAATGTGGCACCCCTTGTAAGAGCCATCAATTGATCTTCGGATTGCCACCCTAAAAATTTTATTCGATCTTTTGCATGACTTTGATGTGCGATATTTCGGAGTGAGGTGGATATATCACCCTCCCCACATATCATTAACTGAACATCATGGATATCTTCCATAGCCATGAGGAGTGATTCCAGTCCACGACCTTTATTGAGTACCCCTTGGTAGAGTATGTAGGGGTTTTTGTCTGCGATACCTTGTACTTTTTGGGGAGTAAGTTTTCCCACATTGTAGAGTACAGTAAATTGCTTTTGATATCGCGCTTCATATTTTTTGGCAATACTTTCGTTTATAGTAAAGCAAATGTCGGCATTTGGTATGAATATATTTTCTACGGTGTTCCATACATATTTGATCAATTTTCTGTCATGGATTTCGGGAGATTCTATATACCACTCGTGGCTGTCAAATATCATTTTGCAATCAGACCACCTCTTGTATATACCAGTTGCCAACAGCGTATCCGCATCTACACTGTATATAATAGCTGGACGTATGCTCAGAAGCATCCTCAATACCCGAAGATTGTATTCCAGATAGAATAGCCAACCATTTTGAAAATAACAAGCCAATCTGTGTTGGTCAAAAGGCATAGTCAATATATCAGGAGACTTCTTTTTTTTCCTTCCAACCAGGGTAACATCGTAGCCTGCATCTTGCATACTACTACAGATCCTGTGCATCCTTTGGTCATGATGCAGGTCATTAGTCACGATGGCATAGATGGTGGTTCTCATGATTATACTTTTGCCATGGTGATATATCCTGAATCATTGATGTAGATAAGACCTTCAGAAGCAAATTCTTTGAGTGCCCGCAATATCCTTTTGCGTTTATTGAATGGATATATCGAGACATACAATTTTATATTTATGGGAGCGTTTGATACGACTTCCTGCAAGTGGGTGTATATTTTTGTCAGTTGTTCTTCAGTGATGGTATTGACGGATGCGCCTAAGCATACATCACATGTGCCGCAATCTTTTCCTTTCTGACCGAAGTACTCAATGATGGATTTTTGTCTGCATACTCCATCATCATTCATGTAGGAGATGACGGCACGCAGTCTATCTTCTGCCATTTTTTTGCGCTGGAGGTATGATTTTTTATCTATATAAAAATCGTCTATAGTAGGTCTGGGCATCATGAAAGTAATCTGAGGTTCTGAAGCCCTTGGATAGTATGCAATGACTCCTTCGGATTTCAAAATATTGAGATGATGAACGAGCTGAATTTGTTCGATTTTTAGTTCTTTTGCTATCCTTGTCTCATCAACTTTTACAGGGTCAATAAAAAGGCCTTCATATTTACGCAGCAAATGGATTATTATTTTTGTATTGAGGGATGGTGTCCTGTGCATTATTTCCAATGCTTCCTGATCTGCGAGCATCATGACTCTAGAAGGCTCTTTAAATGCCTCCGAAAAGGCTATCCAGCCTTCTTTTTCGAGGACATTTAGGATGTGATATACTTTTTTTGCTGATAGAGATACATACTCTGCAAAAGCCATGAGATTGAAATCATAGCTTTCCAATTGTCCTGAACCATAGGCTACTTTGTGGTATCTGCACAACCGATCATATACGCTAGTGATGATTTCTATAGAGGGAAATTGATCCGAAAAATGGGTGTTGGCGGCGGCAAAATCACCATCGTCTATCAGGCTGATGGCATATGCTTCCTGACCGTCTCTCCCAGCTCGACCGGCTTCCTGATAATACTCTTCCAGGCTCGGAGCTATATCCAGATGTATCACCAATCTTACATCAGACTTGTCTATGCCCATTCCAAATGCATTGGTCGAAATGATCATCCTCACTCTATTGGTCACCCATAGCAACTGGTTTTTTTCTCTCTGACTCTTATCCATTCCCCCATGATACGTGGCACATACCACCCCATGTTGGCTCAACCAAAGTGATATATCTATCGTTTCTTTGCGATTTCGGACATATATGATGCCACATCCTTTGACCCGCGATAAGATTTGCAATAATTCTCTGCGTTTATCTTCTGTATGTATGACTATCAATCCAAGATTATCTCTGGCAAAACTTTTTTGAAAAACAACTTCATTTTTCATTTCTAATCTGACAGAAATATCTTCCAGTACTTTTTTGGTAGCAGTAGCCGTCAAAGCTACGATAGGCACATGCGGATGTATTTCCCTGAGCTTTGGTATGTCAAAATATGCTGGCCTAAAGTCATACCCCCATTGGGAGATACAATGGGCTTCATCTACAGCAATCAGACTTAGTGGACTCTTAGCTATACGGGTCATAAATAGTTCAGATCCAAGCCTCTCAGGTGACACGTACAGCAATTTCAGATCACCATATACAAAGCTATCCAAAATAGCATCTATTTCCCTGTATCTCATGTGAGCATTTAGTGATTTAGCTATGATTCCTCTTGCAAAAAGCTGATCTACCTGATCCTGCATCAGAGCTATCAAAGGAGAGATGACCAGAGTTTTGCCTGGCAACATGAGTGCGGGTATCTGAAAACATATGGATTTTCCGCCACCTGTGGGCAGCAGTGCTACCGTATCTTTTTTGCTGAGTATGGCAGCAATGATTTGCTCTTGTGGATGTCTGAAATCATCATATCCCCAATATTGCTTTAGTATAGTTTTGCTGTCTTCCAACCACTTGTTTTATGACCTAAATATCTATAAACGTCATTTCCGGAAAGTCTTTTTCAGATATACAGGCATATTTACTAAATTTTGACTTCTATTTTCAAAAGCATCCTATACACCCTAAGAGTATGTTTAAAATTCCATCATTTGTCTGCAAGCGGCAAATTTCATTTTATACTGCGTTATATTTTTCGTGGTAACTACCAGTTACGACTGCAAAATATACCTTGTCTAAAATTAAATTTGCTCGCTTTCGCTCAAACATGAAAATTTAAACATACCCTAAATTTCTTATGCCGGATAGAGTCAAAATTAAAGATTATTTATCACAAAAGACTATTTCCCTGTTTTAAAATTTTGGACAAATAATTTTATTGCCGTTACCGAATTTTTTCTTTCCATTGCTGCTGTTGAGTGTAAAATTGAGTGTCACCATGCTGACTATATAGTAGTCTTTGACTAAAGCTCCTCCTCTCTGTGATCCTGTTGGCAATTGCACTGGCTCTGTCTGGCCCAAAAACTCATTCATCCTATTACCAAGATTTGCAGCAAGGGTGCCATTTCCAGCATTTAGATCATCATAGTTGACATAAACACTGCTTAGATCATCTACATAATCTGTAAATGATCTTCTCATGACCACTTCGAGCCCAATGTTTAAGTTTTCACTCAAAATGATTTTAGCCCCACCTCCAAACGGAATTGAAAATCCATTTAATCCATATTTTTGTCCAAAACCCGGCATACCCTGACCTTCGGTGCCGAGGGGTTGTAACCTGACTTCGGTACCACGATATACAGTCTTTGGATCAAAATGAAAGCCTGCAATACCGGCGGTCAGATATGGACTAAAAACACTACCTCCTGGCTCTGTGTCCATTCCAAAAATATACAATTCACCCATGACGGCAAGTTCTACTAAATTAGATTTGAAATTAAGATTTCTCAATTGTTGCCAATCTAAAGTCGAATTTGCATCATCACCTTTGAAACTGCCAAATACAAAGGATGCACGACCACCTACATAATTGCCAAAAAGCTTTCTGTAACTCAATTGTACTCCAAGTCCACTATTTTTGGTCAGGTTTTTACTGAATGAAGGGCCATTGAGGTCTCCCCAATATGTAGTTGCACCCAGTCCAATCCCGAATTCGGTGTACTGACAAGATGATTCTGTAGGAGAAACCAACATCAGGATAGAAAATAAAATAAATAATAAGAACTTTTTCATTGAAGAGAATTTAATGGATGTTAAAATTAAATTTTGAAACCCATTGATTTATCGAGTTGAGTAAATAAGAGTTTTATACAAATGAGTTTAAATTTATTCCTCATATTTTACAGTTGGATAGTATTTAGATTTCTATATAATTATCGGGAATCTAAAATTTTTAATTTACTACTGAATACATTGTATCATCGTATAATACTTGTCGTACTCAATGGTACAATTACTTTTGGCACGTTTTTAGTAAAATAATATACTGTCAACAATTTAATAAATTTTGTCCGAAATTTTGTCATATTAAAATAAAAGTTAATGTCCATCACTTGCCCAAAATTATATAGGGTATATTATACTTTTCGGTGCTTTGACACACTTATGACATTCAATTTAGGACTTGATTTTGCTTGAGTAGTAAAACAAATACATGATTTATAAACTTTATTATTTCTAAGTCTATTATAGTAATGTCAATAAATTTTGAATATTAACAAATATTTATCACCTCCAAGTCTGCACAAAAGTAAATAACTTTAATTAATTTGTATAACATATGAAGATTTATTTTAATATAATATTTATTTTAGTAGTTTTTATAACTACGATTTCGGCTCAGTCCATGATTCCAAATGACTGGTATTTTGGTTCTCCTTCAGATGGTTTCAATGGTATTTCTATACATAAAGCCTACTCAGAATTTCTAAAAGATAAGAAGACGAAGCCCGTTGTAGTAGCAGTGATTGATTCTGGTATTGATCTTCAGCATGAAGATTTGGCAGAAAATCTATGGGTGAATCAAGGCGAGATACCAAATAATGGGATCGATGACGACAGAAATGGTTATGTGGACGATGTCCATGGCTGGAATTTTATAGGTAATCCAAATGGACAAAATGTCGTACATGACTCCTATGAAGTGACCAGAGTATATGCGGCTTTAAAATATAAATATGACAACGCAAAACCTGAAAAACTCAATAAAAAGAATAAACTGGAGTATGATGTATATTTAAAAGCAAAGGAAACCGTCGAATCCGAACGAAATAAAGCCATGCAATCGCTCCAGCAACTTGATTTCGTGATGGATAAAGTGATGGCTTCACTTGATGCGTTGGCTGCACATCTTGGTGATCAGCAACTCAACACGACTACATTAGCAACTATAGAACCCAAGGGAGATCCGCAAATCATCATGGCAAAAAATCTTGTGTCAGAATATTTAATGATGGCTGAAGATATCAGTCTGGAAGATATAAAATCTACCATTGCTGGCGAAATAGAAGCAGACAGGATTACTTTTGAAGTAAAGTTGGATTATGGTTATAACATAGATTATGATCCACGTACGACAATAGTCAAAGACAATTATGATGACTTCAATCAAAGATATTATGGCAATAATGACGCTGAGGGTCCTGATCCGATGCATGGTACCCATGTCGCAGGTATCATAGGTGCCGTAAGAAATAATGGCTTAGGACCAGATGGTATCGCACCCAATGTGAAGCTCATGTCTGTACGTGCTGTACCGGATGGAGATGAGAGGGACAAAGACGTAGCCAATGCGATCAGATATGCTGTAGATAATGGCGCTACTGTGATCAATATGAGTTTTGGCAAGGGCTATGGATCCAATAAAAAAGCAGTGGACGAGGCTGTAAAATATGCCGCTAAAAAGGATGTATTGCTGGTACATGCAGCTGGAAATTCGAGTCAAAATAATGATGTAATAGACAGTTACCCCAATGCATTGATGGAAAAAAAGACTGGATTTTTGTGTAAAAAAAGGAAGAGAGTCAAAAATTGGATCGAAGTAGGTGCTATGAGTTATAAATCAGGCTCGGATGCGGTAGCTTCATTTTCTAATTATGGGGCGATAGATGTTGACTTATTTGCTCCTGGAGTAAGAATATATAGTTCTGTGCCAAATGATGAGTATCAATCACTCCAAGGCACAAGTATGGCTTCTCCTGTGGTGGCTGGCGTAGCTGCAACACTTCGATCTGTATATCCAGGTCTGACAGCCGAGCAAGTCAAAGAAGCCATCGTAAAGTCGGTCACAGTCATCACAGAAGGTGTTAAAATA